>JAWCRX010000024.1:0-9391 GCA_038869035.1 Candidatus Woesearchaeota archaeon
GAAACTCCTTGGATCCACCTCGATATTGCAGGGGTGGCATTTTACGAAGATAAAGGTCGCTTCTATAATCCAAAATTTGCAACAGGAGCCTGTGTAAGATTATTTGCAAAGTATCTTTCAAGTTAGAAAGACAAGTTCTTTTGGAGATTTTGTCAAAACTATTGGCTTATCTTTTTTCACGACAATAGTGTCTTCTATTCTTATGCCGTGTTTTTTTCCATAATAACCAGGCTCAATAGTTACAACCATATTTTCTTCAATAAAATCTTTGCTTTTATCAGAAAGATCAGGAGCTTCATGGATCTCAACTCCAACTCCATGGCCAATAGAATGAAGAAGATTTTCTCCCAATTCTTTTGCTGCAATTCTATGAACAAATGCAGCAGGCTTTCCTTGCAAACATAAGCTAATACACTTTTCTTGTAAAGTCAATAATTTGTTGTAAAGCTCTTTTGCTTCCAGATTTGGCTCGCCAATAAAGACAGTTCTACTCATATCTGTGCAGTATCCATTCCAAACTATTCCAAAATCAATAATGCAAAAGCCTTTTTGCAACTTTTCATTTTTAGGAACATGATGAGGAATCTTTGCATTTATGCCAGACGCAACAATTGTAGGGAAAGCCATCTTATAACCAAGCAATTTTGCTTCAGTTTCTATAAAACTAGTGACTTCTGTTTCAGTTTTTAATTTTGAAAAATTATCAATAACTTTTTTCATTATTTTATCAGCAATTTCTGCACCTTTTTCCATAATTTTTATTTCTTCTTCTGTTTTTGTTTTTCTCAATTCAATACATTTTTCTCCAATGTCAAAAATTAAGTATTGTGGAAATTCTTTTTTTAGTTTTTCAAATGTTTTAACACTCATGTTTGCTTTATTTACTCCAATCATTCCAACATCTTTCTTTTTTAGAATCTGCCAGTATTCATCATCAAGTGTTTCCACATTAATTCTACTTGACTTTTTTGCTCTAAAAAACTCCATTTGAGGAACATAAAGAATTGCAGTGTTTTGCATTATCTCTAAAACACAATATTTGCCATCAAAACCAGAAAAATACTTTATATTTGGATCGTTTCCAATAAAAACAGCAACATCAATTTTCTCTTTTTGTAAATGCTGCTGAAATTCCAATAACTTCATTTTACACCTCTAAAATAAATGGCTTTAAAATTTCATTTTAATAATTTCATCTTGTTACTTCAAAACTCTCTACTTTTTCAAGCAATTTTTTTGCTTTTCCTTTTTTAAAATGCTTTCTTACCGGATCTAAAAGCTCATTTATTTTTTCAGCAACTGAATTTTTTAAATCCAATGGATGAATTTTTCCTTGAGAATAAAGTTGGATAAGCTCTCCAAAGTTTTTAACTGTAATATCTCCTCCAAATTTTTCTGGTCTTTTAATTTCTAATTTATCATAGTTTTCAAATATGATATATTTGCAATATTCTATAATAGGATTTTCTGAAACTTTGTTTGCAGGACAATAAGCATTCTTTATTTTTTTTTCAACTTCCTGGGGTGAATCAGTCATAAAAATTGCTGTATCAGGCTTTGATTTTGACATTTTTAATGCAATTGCTTTTTCTGCTCCTTCAATGTCTTTTGGAGGTTCTCCTAATCCCATTAACATGTGGTGGTGAATAGCAACTGGTTTTTTCCAGCCAAATTTTGGAGCAACTTCTCTTGCAAGAACATTTACTTTTCTCTGATCCATTCCAAGTTGCGCAATATCAACATCAAGGTAAAATATGTCTGCAGCCTGCATACAAGGATAAAATATCATTGAAGAATATTGTGCTTCTTTTTCTGTTCTTCCCATTATTTCTGCACATCTTGTAACTCGATTTATTGTTGTATTTTTTGCAATGTTAATTACTTTATTCCAGTATTCTGGATCTTTTATATTGTCGCTTGCCCATTTTACTTTTATTTTATCAACATCAACTCCACACGCTTTCCAAGTTTCTATAAAATATTCTCCTGCTGTCTTAATATTCTCCATGTTGCTCCCAAGTTTATTGTTTATATAAGCGAACCAATCAGCAACAAAAAGAACAAAATCAATATCTGCATTCATCAACTTTTTTATGTTTTGTGCCCTTACTAAGCCTTGAGCAATATGTATTTTACCAGATGGCTCAAAACCATCATAAGCAACAATTTTCTTTTTTGTTTTAAGAAGCTCAATAAGCTCTTCTTCTGTAAGAATTTCTTCTCCAACTTGTTTTATTAGCTCTAATTTCTCTTGAAAATCCATACTATTTGAATTTTTTACCTATTTATATATCTTTCACTGGTTATCTGGGCTTTCATATAACTTGCTATTTTGTAAACAACAAAACCATTTGTACATCCAATCACTACATTGCTATTTTAAGATTTTCATTGGCATATTTTGACAAAGATACAACAATTATTTAAAGCAAGAGAATATGCTCTAATTATGCAAAAGCTAATTCCAGCAACATCGCTTGCTTCTTATCTCTATTGTCCAAGAAAATTATATCTTGAAAAAGTAATTGGTCTGGTTGAAATAAATAAGGAAGCAGTTACAAAAGGATCAATAAGACATTATTGCTATGAATTAATCAATAAAAATGAAGAGGAAATAATAAAATCAATTTTAACTAAAGATAGAGATGAGATATATTTCATATTCAAGAAAAAATATTTTGAATTCCTTAAATCAGCGATAGAAAAATACAAACAAGACCTCATTAGTTTAGGAATATCTCCTGAAGAATTTTTTGAAGAAACAAACAAATACATGATAAATGAAGCATTTGATCGTTCTTTGGCTGTTTTTAATTTTATAAATAAAACTGGTTTATTTGGAGAAAAACTATGGAAAAGCTTTGAGCCAAAGCATATTTCCGAACTTAAAATAGAAGCTAAAGAACTTGGAGTTCGTGGGGTAATTGATCAAATAGAAGTTTATGGAAAAAATTTAGTTCCCTTTGAATTAAAAACTGGAAAAGCACCCTCGGATGGAGTTTGGCCAGGTCACAGAATGCAACTTGGAGTCTATATTTTAATGCTTGAATGGGAAAAAGGAAAAAAAATAAGCTATGGATATATTAATTATTTAGACCAAAACAAAAAATCAATTGTATTAATGAATCCTTTCCTTAGAATGGAAATATTCGAGCTCATTGAAAAAGTAAAAAAACTCCTTGCTTCAGAAAATTTACCTAAAAAGGTTGAACAAATAGGAAAATGTAATGCTTGTGCACTAAAACAAAGATGTTGGCAGCTTAAGGATGGAATAAAAAAAGAAGATGCTTTGATTCAAATTAAGACGACGACAAAATAGCAACCTTTAAATACCTGTTTTACTCGAGAGTAGATATGCCAGAAGAAGAAAAACGAGCATCAAAAAGTCTAATTGGAAAGACAGTTGTTTCTAAAACAGGAAAAAAGTTTGGTGAACTTGGAGATATAATATTTGAGGCAAAAAGTGGAGAGCTAATTCATCTTGTTTTAACAAATCCTACTACTTATACAGAAAAATTAGAGCTTGAAAAGGACAAAGACGGTAATATTTTAATTCCTTTTTCAGCAGTAATTGCTGTTGGTGATTACTTGGTTGTTTCTGAAGAGGACATAATTTAAAAACCCATACAATCTTTCTTTTATAATGCAACAAATCGATACAATATGGACTGAAAAGTATAGACCAACTTCATTTTCTGAATTAAAAGGGCAAAAAGATGTTGTAAGAAGGGTTAAAGCTTTTATTGAACAAAAAAACATGCCCCACCTTCTTTTTTCAGGGCCAGCTGGAGTTGGAAAAACAACTTTATCTATAATCATTGCAAAGCAATTGTTTGGGAAAGACTGGCAAAACAATTTTCTTGAATTAAATGCATCTGATGAAAGAGGAATAGATGTAATAAGAAACAAAGTAAAGGATTTTGCAAGAACAAAAGCAATTGGCGATGTACCATTCAAGATATTAGTTTTAGATGAATGCGATGCCCTAACAAAAGAAGCTCAACAGGCATTAAGAAGAACGATGGAAAATTTCACGAGAACATGTAGATTTATTCTTTTATGCAATTATTCATCAAAAATTATAGAACCAATACAAAGCAGATGTGCAATTTTTAGATTTAAACCTCTTAATTTGGAAGATGTTGAATCAATTATTGAAAAAATAGCAAAGGAAGAAAAAATTCATGTTGATAAAAAAGCAGTAGAAGCATTATATGAAGTTACAGAGGGAGATTGCAGAATGGTTGAAAATATACTTCAAAGTGCAGCTTCTACAGAAAAGAAAATAACTGATGATATAATTTATTCAATGGCTTCAATTCCAAGCCCGAAAGAAGTAAAAGAAATCTTAGAACTTGTCTTGAGAGGGGACTTCAAGAAAGCTCGAGATAAATTGCTTGATACAATGCTTACTTATGGGCTTTCCGGATTGGATATAATAAAACAAATGCAAAAAGAAATCTGGAATTTAGCAATTGATGATTCACAAAAAGTATTTTTGACAGATAAATGCGGAGAATTCGAATTTAGGATAGTAGAAGGAAGTGATGAATTCCTTCAATTAGAAGCATTTCTTGCCCAATTTTTACTTGTGAAAAAGTAATTTATCTTGGACTTAAAATTCTTATTGGTTTGTTTATTTGCTCTTTGTATTTGTATGAAAGAGTCATATCTAATGGCTTTACATAAGCTGCGTCTTTCTGTAATGGTTCTTTTAATTTACATCTTATCTCTGCTTTTCCCTCTATAAACTTTGCCTCATTGTCACTTCCTCCACTTATACATTGGAAGCCTTGGGGCGAAGTAAAAGCAAACTTATTATAGCGATCGTCAAATTCAATATTTGGAGAAGTTACTTTTCCACTTCCAGCATTTCTTACTACAATTTTTAATGCAATTATTCCTTGTCCTGCTGTATCTTCCTCAACACTATCAATTGTTAGAGGTGCTCCAGACGTATAAACTTCTTTAGTAGCTTTAACTTCACAAACGCTTGTATCTTTTAAGTTTTCTTTAAAGCAGATTTGTGGCATCACAACTTGTGTTTGATAATTGTAGATTGCATCTGCATATATTTCAAATGGCTGATATACTCCAACTACTGGAACTGCGTAACGAGCTTTTCCAGGAGCAAAGTTTAATTGAGTTTCTCCTCCACCTATGTTAAATTCAGATATTCCTTCAATTTTTTTATCGTTTCTCATTTCTGGCAAGATTCCTTGAAAATCTTGTAAAGAAATTCCCTTGATTCTTACAATTAATTCTCCAGGATTTACACTATACTCTCCTTTGTTCTTAACATTAACAACTACAGGAAAACTTTCAGTTGAATAAACACTTGAAACTCCTTCTTCAATAACTCCAAAATCCTCAAATTCAAAAACCAGGCCTTGAGTTCCGCCCATAAATCTTGGTTTTGCTGTTTTTTGTTCTTCTTCACAAGCAACTATTAGAATCATCATAATTGCAATAAAGATAATCTTTTTCATTTTAGCCTCCTCTTGGCGCGCGAATTATTTCAATATCGCGCGACAAACTTTGTTTATATCCATAATCCATCGTAACAGTTATGGTTGTTTTATACGCATTTCCTGTTCCTGGAGGAATGGTGCCTTCACAGCTTATTGTGGTTTGTTCATTGAAAAGTCTTACTGTTCTTTCAGGAGTACATCTCAATGGCTCTTGAGATCCTCCAATTGTTACCCTGTAATTTACAACATCTAAGTCAGAGAATTGCAATTCGCTTGGACATTTTCCCAATGAATCTCGATTTATTGTTCTTCCTCCACCTTTATTTCCTATTTTTATTCTAAGCAAAACTTTTGATTGTGTTGAATCTACCACAACGGAATTTACAGAAAGAGGACTTCCTTGCCCTTCATTTGCAGAGTAAGCTCCAGGCCTGCAAACTTTTTCTTGGCCGATGGCAAAAGGATTTGGATCCACACAAATTTCTACCCCCGCAATTGTTTTGTAGGGATAACATGATGTGACAATAATTCTCGGGCGATAACTATCAACTCCTTCTGGCAATCTTATCTCTTTTGAAGAAAACTCAGCTAATTGGAATCCTCCTTCAGGATCATATGATGTTTTTTTTCTTAATGTGCCAAACTGTCTTTTCCTAATAGTATTTTCATCAAATCTTATTATGTTAGGATCAAACCCTTCAAGAGTT
Organism: Candidatus Woesearchaeota archaeon; assembly: GCA_038869035.1. Classification (GTDB taxonomy): domain Archaea; phylum Nanobdellota; class Nanobdellia; order Woesearchaeales; family JAWCRX01; genus JAWCRX01. The sequence goes on from JAWCRX010000024.1 coordinate 6,179, forward strand.
AAAGTTCCTGTTAAATCTTCTATTCCTTTATTTCTTAATTCAACCAAAACATTTAGTTGTTGAGTGTCATAAAGTCTTGACTGAGGATAGCCAGGAACAAAAGTCATTTCAAGTCCTTTAGTTCCTACATAAACATTTTCTCTTATTGTAAGATCATCTTTTTGTGAAGTTGGCTGGCACCCAACAACAACTAAGAACGATAGCAAGAAAACTATACTAATTATCCTTGTTTTCATGGTTCTACACTTTAATTTTCAATATATAAAGCTTACCCTATATAAGTGCTTTCAAGCTAAGTGGGAAAGTTTACTAAGGACGAAAATAGCAAAATAATCTAAACTTACATTTTTCAGACAGCAAACTTTGTTAACTTAATCATTTATATTATTCTAGCCAACCTGCTTAACCTTGACTGATGTAGAAAAAGTGTCAATATAACCATATTCAAGCTCAATAATTAAGGGAGTGATGTAGCTTCCTTCAGATATCTTAAGATTCTCTACTTTACAAAGAATTTGTTGTTTTTCATCTTTTAATTTAAATGCAGGACCTGGAGTGCAATAAATTGCATTTTCTTCAAAACTTTCTTCTGAAGCAAGTGGCTCCTGAGGGCTAGTTGTTTGAGTAACTGTAATTGTTTTCTTTGTTGCATAGTTTCCATAAACATAAGCTTCCGTAAAGCTTTCTACTCCATTCTCAATTCTTTCAAATTTAACTACATAATATTTGTTTCCAGATTCAAATACACCTTCTCTTATCAACTCGAATTGGCTGCCTTGTTTTACAGAAGTTATTATGTTGTCTCTCGTTTGAGGTTCAAAATTAGGAGAGCTTCTCAAATTAACCCATTCCTCTCCAATAATTTCAACAACTTCTTTTTGACTTTCTTCTTGTGTAGGCAAAATTGGTTCTAATTGTGTTTGTATTTGTTGCCCTAAATTATACTTTCCAAAGCTTACCTTTGAAATTTTTATATAATTAATTTCTTCTCTTTTCAGTTCTTGGTTATCACATTTTTTTGCATAGCTGTTTTTATTGACAGGAATTCCATTGCCTTTGTTTTCTACTGTGAACTTTAGAATAACATCAAAGGATTCACTTCCTTTAGGTCTTATTTCTTCTTTAATATTTGTAATAACTATGGGAGCTCCTTGTCCAGAAAAGCTCTGACTTTTATATTTTTCAACATCACATGCATCATTTCTTATTCTTAAATAATCATTTCCATACCCATTAATGCAAATGTCTGTTTCTGCAACTGTTTTATAAGGATAACAAAGCACTGCACTAAATACTCCTCTGCTGCTTGTTGGCTTTTCATTATTTTTTACTTTAAATGTGTAAAATGAAGGGATTGTTCCACGAGGATAAATGGAGCTTTTTCCTTCTAATTTTTTAATTGATTCTGTTGTTTTTCCTTCAACAGTGAAATCCTTGCCATAACCAGCTATTGTAATATAACCAATGTCTTCTTCTTCCATGCCGACATTTGTTGCACCTTTGTTATAAAGTTCAATTCCAATAATAAAACTGCTTTTTTCTATAATTTCCTCTGGAGGAGCATTTTTTTGAAAAACTACTTGAAGTGCTTCTGTTCCAGTCCTATAATGCGGTTCAACAACTTCAACTTTTTGTTCACCACATGCAATTAAAAATATAAAAATTATAAAAAATATCTTTTTCATCCTGCTGCACCTGGCTCAATAAGTATAACTGGCTCTATAATTACAGTTGAAGAAGTTTCTTTCAGATAACTAAATCTAACCTCTGCTATGAAGTTTACTGGCTCCGGAACTTTTCTTATTTCTGCAAGTTTTGGAGGGACTTTAAGATGACAACTTCCCAATATCATGCTCTCTCCTTTTTTCTTTTCCTGCAATATTTTCTTAAGAACTGCTTTTCTTCCACCAGTATCGCCATATGGAGAATATTTGTATATCAATTGGCCATTTTCTTCTCTAAAGTTTGGACACAATTCTTGTGAAACTATTGTAAATTCTTCTGGCAATTTAATTTTAAATGATTCCAAGTCAGCAACAACCCCTTCTTCGTTATTTTGGATGCCTGCCACTAAAGCTAAAGTATCATCTTCCTCTACAGGAATTATTAATTGATCTGGCTGGCCAGTTTGTAACACTCCAATGGCTAATGTTGGAGAGGCTTTAGACTCAACTCTTCCATTTGGATAATGACTTTGAATATTTTCAGGATAAAGTTCTTGGATAGATTTTCTTCCTCCTTGAGTTTCAGCTAATAATGCATCTTTATTCATGAAAAGATTGGTTATTTTTGTTTTAGACTGAATTCCAGAAATCACAGTTTTTATTGTACCAACAAATTGTTCTCTTAATTTTACTTCACTTTCACTTGCAAGATTTTTTGCAGGAACATAACAAGTAAGTTGTTCAGAAATATATTGTCCTTTTTTTGTTTCAGGAACTATTCTTACTCCGTCCTCTTTTGTAAATACCTTCTCTCCTTTTTTGAAAAGACAACTGTTTTCTACTCTTACTTCAATATTTTCAGGCGACTGCACATCAAGAGAAGCTGAAATCTCAACTTGCTCATCTTGCAAAAATTTATTTACCCAATATTTACGAGGAATCAAGCTCACTTTAACAAATTCTTTTATTTCTTCATCTATATCTCCTTTTATTTTTGGTGCATAAAGGTCTGGTCTTTCTTCTATTTCTTTTCTTCTAACACATTCAGCTTGATTTTCATTTGTAGTTGTTATTTCTGTAAGACATTCAAAGACTCTTGCAGATCTTCTCCAGAGATTTTCATAAATATTATCCAATCCTTTCCTTAATGTTTTAATAACTAAATCTCTTTGTTCTAAAGGAACATTATAATTTATGCTTACAATATCTACTTGAAATCTGTCCACAATACTAAAGATGAGAAGAGTATAGATGACAAAAGTCAATAATGCGTGAAAAGTATTTGGTGCATACTCGTTCACATAATTTAACATTAGCCAAAATCCAAAACTCATTGCAAAAAAGAAAGCAATTATATCATACAATGCCTTTAATTGTAAATTTGAAGAAAAATAAGTTGTCATATAACCAGCATTAAGAAAGACATGCCCGACAAGAGGCAGTGCAAGATTCTTCAATGCAAATATAAAAAAAAATTCTTGGGGGTTGTGGGGGGGGGGTGGGGGGGGGGGGTGGGGGGGGGGGGGGGGGGGGGGGGGGGGGGGGGGGG
>JAWCRX010000025.1:0-9315 GCA_038869035.1 Candidatus Woesearchaeota archaeon
TCAAAAGGATCAAATGTTATGTATATCTCTCTTTCATTAAATTTTGTAGAATTTATTGCGCCAGTTAGAGGAACATTTTCAACACTTTTAGGATCAAAATGTAGCGGCAAATTAATTAATGTGTTGTTAAACTGAAGTTGAGTATACCATAAGCCATCTGCAAATACAAAACTATATCCTTTGTAAACATATCCTTGTTTTTCTGAAAGTTCACCGTCTATATTTTTTTGATGAAGTTCATCGATTGTCAATGGCCTGCTTTGAATTGCATATCTTGAAATAAGGATTGTAATTATTATAATAGCAATTCCAATCACAGCATAAGCGAAAATCTTGCTGCTTTTTTCCATGTCTTCTTTTGTTATGTGAATTTCTTCTGCTTGATGGTGCTTCTTGTCTTCATCCAAATGTTTTAGTGCATCATCAAGAATTTCATCATGGGGATTTTTCATTTAATTACACCTAATAATTTATACTGCAAACTCTCTATTCTTCGAAGCATTTGTTGTTCTGTTGCAGATAAAATTGCACAATTATTCTCAACAGTAAAAGTTGGCTCATCAGAAGGAACTACTTTCAACACAGGAATTTGAGGAGTTGCGTTAATACAGTCTATAATTGGAAGTTTGTAAACATCGCTTTTTTCTAGAACTCCGCTCCTAACATAAATATTTTTTTTCCCAAAATTAGTTGCAAGCTCGAATCTTGCAGCGTCAAGAAACTGGATGTCTGTTGAATTAGGTATAAATGTAAAAATAATTGCTTGCTTTCCTCTAAAAAGCTCTATAATTTCATCTGGAGCTTCATATGCATCAACTTCTGCAGGATGATACCAGAAATCAAATTCTTGTTCATTTATTTTCGTTACCCATTTTTGCTCTTTATTCATATTAAATTTGTATTCATTATAGTCTGTTTTTGATGGTGCAGTTTGCTCACCATAGAAAAAGCCAATTGTGCTTGCAACCATAATTACGATGATAAAAACTCCCATCAATGTCTTGTTTCTTTGAACCCTTTTCTCTTCAATTTCTCTTCTTGTTACCATAAAAGCACAAAACCAACCTTGCTTTTTAAGTTTTCTTTCTATTTATGAGATCACTGAAAGGTAGTAATAAAATAGAAAGCTTAAAAAAGCATCAAAAAATTACTCTTGAATGGATGATGCCAAAAAACAGCATGTGTTAAAGGAAGATATGTTCTCTTTGCCAAGGCTATATCCTCAAGTTTCTGATAGCAATTGGGCCTCTGGAGGAGGACTAGCAGTTTATTATGCTGTTAGTGCAGAAAGATGCGAGAACAGACAAAAAAAGAAAAGTTACAATTTATCTAAAACTCTCTATGATAAAAGGGAGTTCAAAGATTTCGACATAGTTATTTTTACAGGAACTCCTTTTGGATTTGTCAACAAACAATTGCCGCGTATTTCTGCAGCATATAGAGATGGAGGAATTGTAGAAGTTGATGTTATGAGATTTCTAAAAGAGAGGCCAAGATGGAACTATGACTTTGAGGAGTTTTGTTGGAGAAACTACAAAGGAGGAGTTTCTGGAGATGTTATGCGAGGAACTTATTTTGGATTTCACATAGTCCCGACAGAAAAAGACTCAATTATTGTTGTAAAAGATAAAGTAGAACATCGAGTTCTTTCACCAGAATTTCTGATTGCTTCCAAATTATTTAACACAGGAGGAATGAATTGCAATGATATTACAGATATTATGCAACTTTTTGCAGCTTATCATATAAAAAAAGAAAAAATTTGGGAGTATTTACAGGAAACTCCTTTTAAAGAAGTATTAAATGAAGAAGATGTTGCTTCTCTATCAAAATCAATTCCAAAAGGAGAGTTATTTGAAAGAATAAAAGAAAGAATAAAAAAAATTTATGGAGATGTTCCAATAATCTACACACAAAATATCCCTTATTCTGACTTGGTTGCTTTGTTAGATGTTCCTAGAGAACAGGTCTCTCAATTAGTTGAAGTATTTCATAATTCTTTTCCATTTGTTAATTATCATTTGTCAAAAATCGATCTAAAAAATGGAATAACGAGTATCCCTCACCAATATGTTCAAACATTGGCAATAGCACTTCCCATATTGGCATTGGAATCAACAGGAGAAGATCTAGAAGATTTACTAGAATGCGGAAGAGTTGGAAAGGCAATCGACACAATATTTAATGATAGTGTTTATCATTTTAGAGAGAGATTTAGAACAATGAATGATAATGAAAGGAGAAGAATTATTGCAGATATGCGTCAAAACTTCGGTTTAATTAAAGGAAGGGAAATCTACAGAAAAATATCTTCTTTAAAACCCTTAGAGAATCAAGTTCTAAAAATTGCCATGGGGCAAGAAAAGCGAAAAGTAAAGAGATACTTTGCAGATCTAAGAAAAATGATTCTTCAAAGGCTAGGCAGTTCTGATTTTTTATTTGAAGACAGAGCAGCAGTTTTGGAAGCAGGAATAAGAGTTCTAACTAGCGTTGACTTTAGAAAATTTAAAACAAGAGAAGATGCATGGAAAAGATTCCAATTTGCAAAATCTTTGGCAAATCTGTCTTTTAAGAGAGATGAAATTTATGAGCAATGAAGTCAAGTTTTTAGCAACGGGAGATTTTCATGGAAATGAATTTGTTTTAGATCAAATTGTAGAGCTTGCAATAAGAGAAAAAGCTGGATTTGTTTTATTTAATGGTGATTTGACACCAAAAAAAGATGTTGCAATAACAGAAGACAGAAAAGCATTCAATGATTTGTTTTATGATTTAGACGAACTTGAAAAATTTACTCCTGAAAAAATAAAAAGATATCTTGCTGGCAGAGTTTGTGACAGCGTTTCAGAAGCTTTGAGAGAAGGAAGATTTCTTGTAGATTTGTCAAAAACTGGAATTACTCTTGAAAGTCTTACAACTGAAAAAGGGGCAAGAGTTTTGCAAAGGTTTGCATACGGACTTAATTACGGCAAACCACAGACAGATTTTTTAAAAAATCGCTTTATAAAATATCTCGAAAGGCTTAAAGAAGCAAGAATAAAAGTTGTAAGCATTCTTGGAAATGATGATGATGCTGATGCCGCTATCGTAATGAGAAGACTTCAAGAAGAAGGACTCTTACAATATGTTAATCTTTCCTCAATCGAAATTGTAGAAGGAATAAAAATTTTTGGATTTAATTATTGTCACAAGACTGATTTTGGCTTTTATCCTCATTGGGAAAAACCAGAAGCTGAGCTATTTAATCTTTTAACAGATTTTTTAAAAAATCAAGATTTGAATAAAACAACTATCGGCTTATTTCATGATGCTCCAAAAGATACTCACTTAGATATAACTTTGGGTAAAGAGCATATAGGAAGTGCAGCCATTCGAAAGTTTATAACTCTTCCAAGAGAGTCAGAGTATAGAGACACGTCATTTTTCCAGAATTTATTGCTAACAGTCCATGGAAATATTCACGAAGCCCCTTATGTAAGTAGAAGATTCATGCAAACTTATCGACAACTTAGAACTGTTTCAGTAAATCCTGGCGGAGAACACAAGTCAGTGGAAACTCTTGTAAGAGAGCCAAGAAACCCTTCAGAAAAATATTTCGCCGATGTTGTTATAATTAACTTAAGACATGTTAGGGGAAATCAATATCGCATTGATTATATGAAACATACTAAGCCACAATTATTCTGTAAAAGAGTTGTAAAACAATAAAAGAGCCCCCGATGGGAGTTGCACCCACGACCTGCAGTTTACGAAACTGCCGCAATAGCTACTATGCTACGGGGGCATAGTTTACAATTTCGTCAGAACTAGTTTTTTATCGTTATTAAAAGCCTTTTGGCATTCAAAGCAAACAGCATGTTTTTTTCCTTTCTCATTTTTAATGTAAGTTCCCTGGATCTTTCCCAGAAACAATTCTGGAATCGTTTTTTTGCACAGTTCGCATTTCATTCTAGAAAGACTTCAGGAGTAAGATTTAAATATTGCTTTTTCAAGGTAAAGTAAAAAGAGGTAAGTGATAATTCGTGGAATTATCTAACTCTCTATGAATGGGAGGTGAGCATTTTGGTTGAGGATATTATTAAAGCCATATTGAGTCCAATTTCTATATTAGGGCAAAAATTTTTAGAACACATTCCAAACTTAATTGCAGCAGCAGTTGTTCTTATTATAGGTTACATTATTTCTTTGTTCATTGGATTAGTAGTAAGACAGTTATTGGAAAGAACAAAATTAGACAAAGTTTTAGTTTTTCATACAAAAATATTCAAAGCATTTGGTGATTTTCAGTTAAGTCATCTAGCAGGGTTATTAGTTAAATGGTGGGTGTTTGTTTTATTCTTGCCGCCAGCAGCAGAACTTATCAAACTAAACACACTTGCGCAACTATTAATTAGTCTTGCATTATGGATTCCAAACTTAATTGCTGCAGTTCTTATTGGTCTTGTCGGTTTAGTTGGAGCAGAGTATGTAAATCAAAAAATAATTTCTAGCAAAGTAAGAAGTGCAGCTGCAGTTGGAAGTACAGCAAAAGTTCTTATTGTGGTTTTTACTTTGTTGATTTCATTACAACAGATTGGCATAAGTATTGACTTAGCACAAAACAGCTTTCTAATAATATTAAGCGGAATTGTTTTTGCAGTTGCATTAGCAATTGGAATTGGTTTTGGTCTTGGACTAAAGGATGAAGCCAAAAGCATTATTAAGAATGTAAGGAAAAAACTGTGAATGGAGTTTAGTATTAATTTCCTTCTCTGACATTGTTCACATATGTACCAAATAGAACAGCAATGTTTTTATATCGTCGGTATTTCAAACAGATATGAAAGTGCTGACTGCATCTCAATTAAAGAAGCTTTACTTAGATTTCTTTGCATCAAAAGAGCATGAAATAATTCCATCTGCATCATTAATTCCTGAAAACGATCCTACTGTATTATTTACAACAGCAGGGATGCATCCACTTGTACCTTTTTTGCTTGGCCAACCACACCCAGCCGGAAAAAGAGTTGCAAATGTACAAAAATGCATCAGGACAGGAGATATAGATGATGTAGGTGACGAATCTCATTTGACTTTCTTTGAGATGCTTGGCAACTGGAGCTTTGGCGACTATTTTAAGGAAGATGCTATAAGGTTCTCCTTTGAATTTTTAACAAGTGAAAAATATCTTGCAATTCCAACAGAAAAATTGGCAGTTACTGTGTTTGAAGGTGACAAAGATGCTCCAAAAGACGAAGAATCTGCAAAAATATGGAAGTCTTTGGGTATCCCAGATCACAAAATCTCTTTTATGCCTAAGAAAAACAACTGGTGGGGTCCGGCAGGAGAAACAGGACCTTGTGGCCCAGATTCTGAAATGTTTTATTATATTGGAGAGGGCTTTCCTCCAAAATCAAGCAACCCAAAAACCGATGAAAAAAATTGGCTTGAAATCTGGAATAATGTTTTCATGCAGTACAACAAAACTAAAGAAGGCAAATATGAGATTCTCAAACAAAAAAATGTTGATACTGGAATGGGTGTTGACAGAACTGCAATGATGCTGCAGGGCAAAAAAAGCGTTTACGAGATTGACACTTTTGTTCCAATTGTAAAAAAAATAAAAGAACTTTCAAAAAAGCCAGATGAGAGAAAAATAAGAATTATTGCAGACCATTTAAGGGCAGCAGTTTTCATTCTGGGTGATGAACGTGCAGTAATTCCTTCAAATCTTGGTCAAGGATATGTATTAAGAAGACTAATAAGAAGAGCTGTTCGCTATGGAATTTTGCTTGAGATAGAAAACAATTTTACAAAAGAACTTGGAAAAGTTGTCATCAACACTTTTAAGACAGACTGGCCAGTTTTAGAGGAAAATCGCAACTTTATTTTGGAAGAGCTTGACAAGGAAGAGACATTATTCAAGAAAAGACTCTCATCCGGAATGGCATTATTTGAAAAATTAGACATAAAAGACCATACGATTTCAGGAAGAGACGCATTTGTCTTATTTACTTCACACGGATTTCCGTTGGAAATGACAATAGAGCTTGCAAAAGAAAAGAACTTAAAAGTTAACATTGAAGAATTTGAAAAGGAATTCAAAAAACATCAAGAACTTTCAAGGACAGCAACTGAAGGATTATTTAGATCTGGGTTGGCAGATCATTCTGAAAGAACAGTCAGAATGCACACAGCAACCCACTTGCTGCATGCTGCACTGAGAAAAGTGCTTGGAGAGGACGTAAGACAAAGAGGAAGCAACATTACTCCAGAAAGATTAAGATTTGACTTTTCTTTTTCTCGTAAATTAAAGCCAGAAGAAATAAAGAAAGTGGAAGATCTTGTAAATGAAAAAATTCAGCAGGGTTTATTAGTAAAAAGAGAAGAAAAAACTCTAAAGGAAGCAAAAGATGAAGGTGCAATTGCATTTTTTGACGAAAAATATGACAAAGAAAAAGTCTCTGTCTACACAATGGGAGATTTTTCAAAGGAAGTCTGCACTGGTCCTCATGTTAACAACACAAAAGAAGTTGGCAAATTTAAAATCCAAAAAGAAGAGGCTTGTTCTGCTGGCGTTAGAAGGATTAAAGCTACAGTTGAATAATTACATTCTTCTATACTTCTCTAATAATATTTCAAGTCCTTCCCATGTAAGAGGATGTGGTTTTTGTTGTGTATGTTCTAAAAACCAATTCAAATCTTCAATAGTGTGACCAAACAAGCTTTCTGTTCCTGGCTTTATATAAACTTCAATTGAACCATCTTTTTCTCTCTCTATGATTCCTTCTTCAAGCTCTCTTTTTCCTTCAGCCATTCTTTTTTTCAGTTTTGAAAGATAGGCGAGAGCTCTAATTTTTGCCCCTCTTCCACAGAATTCATTTACAACCTTATAAACAGGTCTTCTCCTTTCAGAATACTTTATTGCTATAAAATGATAAACATCAGAAGCCCTTTGAAAAATATAAGCTTCCAACCAACAATCTTTTTCTGAGAAAATATACTGATATACTCCTTTTCCAATTTCGTCTTCTCCATGAAATTCTTTTATTAGTGCCATTCTATCAGCTTCTTTTGTTTTATAGAAGATAAAATCTTTGAATCCTTAAAAATGTTATCGATTTTTTGTCCAAACTTTACTTGGATATGGTGTTTTAGATAATAGAGGGCAGCTTCTCTTGTTGAAAATGCAATTGGCTTTGATAGCAGTGCTTTTCTAGCAGCCTCCAATGTCACCCAACTACCCAAAGGAACAGTATAACTTTCATCAATTATCCTAAAAACAAAACAGCTTGCCTGTTTTTTCTGTTGCTTCAACCACTCAAGTGCCGCCAATCTTACTGTATAATAGCCACCTGCACAATTTTCTGCATAATTTTTTCTTCCAAAGTAGCTTTCATAATCAGTTGAATATCGCAAAAATCCTTTTTCGTCTTTCACATTCACGTGAGTCTCAAACAGTTCATAGCTCCAGACATCAGGTAACAGAAGGATGAAGTAGTGATTTCCTAAATAGCTTCTATAAAATAAAAGATATTCATTGACAGACTGATAGTTTTTTATCTCCTCAGAGAGATCTTTTCCAAGAATATCTTGGACTGCAATCAAACTCCATCTTGTCGGCACTAATCTTCTCTGCATGTTTACTCCAACATTTCCTACACTTAATAATCTTGAAAGAAAATTCTCATCAAAGCCATGCTTGTAAAGATAATTTATCGCTTCTTGGGCTTTCATGTAGTTGTCATCAACCACTTTTTCCACTTTTGTTGAAATTTTTGCATTAGATGTAATTCCAGCATCCTTCAATTTGGCAACTGGACCAAGTGGAGCCGCAAAACTCGAAAAAGTTATATTAAAAGTAGGTTTTTCTTTAAGATTTATTTCAACTTCAACTGGCTTTTCTGCCATTCCTATCTCTTTTGATATTTCAAGTAGCTTTGTTCTCTGGAGGATGTTTGTCTGGAAGCGCGCATTCACAAGTGAAGACCGTAAATTTACAACATCACCAATGGAAAAGTTGTTTGCTGCCCAATATCTTGGCGCATCATACACCCAGTTGTCTTTTTCTTCGTTCGAAAGTATGCCAACGTAAATATTTGGATAGTTAAATCTTCCAACAAATGGTGCAGGAGAATTTCCAAAAAAAGATTCCCTTTCAATTAGCTGCTTTACCCTCCCTATTGCCTGTTTTCTCATACAAATCGGGCATAAATTCCTTGCACATTTCAATGGGTCGTGTTTTTCTATTATTGGTAGTCTCATTTCTGCACCCTAACCTTTTGCAAAACCTTAACGAAATGCTTTTCAGTTGGAATTTCCTTCGGAAATCCCACGATAATTGCTCTTTTCATCGCTTTTGAGTCCTGGTTGGTCCACCAGTCTTCATTGCTTTGTACTTTGTGCCTTTTTCTGAAGGGACACCAGCCAATTCTTCTGACTCATCATAACCGCAGTTAAGACAAATGATACACATCACTCCTTGCTCTTCTACTGCATCTACATGACCGCTTCCGCATTTTGGGCATTTCATTTGATATTCTCTTTCTTCTTAAATAGCAGCCACATCTTCTCCTGTGGCTTAAAGCAAACGAGACACCAAGTGCCTTTCAGCTTTTTTCCTTTGACTGTAAAAATAATTTTTTTATTGTTTCTGTCATCTAATTTGTAAGTTCCTTTGTCCCAGATTGCTACATCACCAGCGCCATACTGGCCTTCTGGAATTGTGCCTTCAAAGCTGCCATATGATATTGGATGATCTTCTGTTTGTACTGCTAATCTTCTCACAGCAGGATCTTCGATTGGCTCTTTTGGCAACGCCCAGCTCTTCAAAACGCCATTCATTTCCAAGCGAAGGTCATAATGTAGTCGTCTAGCAAAATGTTGCTGGATCACATACATGTTACCTTTTCTCTTTTTGACTCTTCCTTTAGGCTCAGGCGTTTTCTTCCAATTCCTTTTTTTGATATAGTCTTGTAAGCTCATTTGAAGTGTTTGAAATTAAACGCACTTGGACAAACTTTATTCAACTGACATTTGTCGCATTTTGGTTTTTTTGCTTCACAAATTGCCCTTCCATGTTCTATTAATTGATAAGTGATATCAAGCCACTTTTCTTTTGGAATGATTTTCATCAAATCTTGCTCTATTTTTGCCGGATTTTTGCTTTTTGACAAGCCAAGTCTTTGTGATAATCGCATTACATGCGTGTCAACAGCAATCCCTTCTAAAATACCATAAGCATTTCCCAAGACAATATTTGCAGTTTTGCGGGCAACCCCTTTCAATTTTAGCATTTCTTCCATTGTTTTAGGAACTTTTCCGGCATACTCTTTG
>JAWCRX010000026.1:0-8835 GCA_038869035.1 Candidatus Woesearchaeota archaeon
GTAAGAAATGGCATCAACAAAATCAACATTGACACTGATTTGCGGCTTGCCTTTACTGCAGGTATAAGAGAATATTTAGAAAAGAATAAAAGCATCTTTGACCCAAGAGATTACTTGGCAGCCGGAAGGACAGAGATACAAAAAGTTGCAGAACAAAAAATAAAGCTCTTTGGCTGTGCAGGAAAGGCAAAGTGAAACCACTCATTTACATTGGAGCAGACCATGCCGGGTTTGGATTAAAAGAAGATGTAAAGAAAATTCTTCATGGCTTGCACTACAAAGTTATTGATTTAGGCAATAAAAAGCTCGAGCCAACTGACGATTATCCAGACTTTAGCTATTCTGTCGCTAAAAAAGTTGCTTCATCAAAAAATTCTCTTGGTATCCTTACTTGCGGGAGTGCAGAGGGCATGGCAATTGTTGCAAACAAAGTAAAAGGAATTAGAGCAGTAGTTGTTCGTGATATCAATGAAGCAAAATTTACTCGTGAACATAACAATGCAAATGTTCTTTGCTTGAGCGGATGGAATCTTGATAAAACAAAAGCAAAAAAGATCTTGAAAACGTGGCTTGAAACTCCTTTCTCAATGGAAGAACGCCACCGCAGGCGTGTTGATAAGATAAGAATCATCGAAGGCGAAGAGATGAAGTAATTCTCACAATAGCTTTAAAAACAAACTTGCTAAAAATCTTCCTGATCAGGCAAATGCGAGGGTAATTTCTAAGCAGGCTTAGAAGTCCTCAGAGCGAAGCCTGGTCAAACGCGCAGGAGGGATTATCCCGGCGAAACTTAAGACCGGCAGAACAACTGCTAAGAAGACATCCTGTCACTTAGTGTGTCCGAGATGGAGCAAATCCACGGAAAGGTTCAAATCCCTCCCCTCGCATTATTCTCTGCATTATTTTTTATCATTTATTCTTTGTCGAACAAAGAGAGACAACTCTGGAGGTTGATAAGGGCAGACTGCCCTTATGTGGGAATCTTCCCCTCGCATTATTCTTTGCTTCACATCACATACTAATTTATAAAGGATTCAAACTTACTTCCCGTCTAACTAGGGGTGTATTTAATGAATCTAAAACAAGCAGTTAAAAACGGAATCGAAATAGTCAAACTAAATGAAAGTGCTATGCGGAGTGTTGCTGGCAACAAAAATAACTTCGTTGAAGCATTGCTAATCCTTATTATAGCGGGAATTGCATCTGCAATAGGACAACTAAATCCAGTAGGGATTGTTATATATCCAATTGGATTTTTAATTGGAGAATTCACTTGGATAGGAATATTGTGGCTAATAGCAATGTTGCTTGGAGGAAAAGGCAGCTATTCTGAATATTTCAAAACATTAGTGCATGCAGATGTTGCAATGTGGATTACAGTAATTCCATTTATTGGTCCATTAATCGGCGCATTAGTTGGATTATGGCTAATTGTTGTTGCCGTTGTGATAACAAAAACAATCCACAAGTTAAGCACATTAAAAGCAGTCTTAGTAATATTAATACCAATAATTATTATCTTAGTATTGGTGTTCTTGTTCGCAGCTGCTTTAATAGCAGCAATACTTGGCGGAGCAATGATGCAATAAGCATCTTTTTTCCTTTTATTTTATTATTTCTTCAAGAGGTTTCTTTCTTTTTTGAGAAGCAGATATTTCTTTATGATGGGATTTACAAACCCATCTGTAGCTTAACGGAGGATAATAGTCTGGCTTGTGCCAGTCAATGAAAAGTTTCATTGCAGGACAATTCTCTGGAGGCATAAATCTCTCTTCTTCAAAAAAGTTAAATCCAAGCCACCAGTCAATTTCAGCCTTAGAAAGTTTGCTATAAGCTTCTCTAAAAATTTGATCAAAAGTTGGCTTTTCATGATGAAATTCAAGATTATTTGTAGCTCCACATCCCTCTGCTGAGCATTGAATTCTTTCCCTTGCATAAAATACAGGAATAATTCTATGATTAAGGTAATATCTCATGGCAGCTTTTAATTCACTCTCTAAAGTTACTTGCCTGAAACATTTGTTTACTGAAAGAGGCATCCATTTCTCTTTTCCTGTTGTCTCCTCCCTTACATAAGCTTGAAAAAGTGTTTGCCTAAATCCATCATCTGGATTTTCAGTCCATCTGCATCTCAAAACAGCATAGCCACCATTTTGTATTTCATGATGTCTTGAATGAAATAGTGCAATAACATAAGAGTCGACAGATCCTTCTTCAGTATAAAACTCATTTCCTCTAATTCTTGTTTTTATTGCTCTTTCTGCTTCTTCTTTAGAAGAAAATTCTAGATCAAAAATTCTAATAACTCCCCCCTTGGCATTTTTGTAGGATACTTTTTATCAATATAAATATTGTTATTTTCTGTGCAAACAAGAAATTTTCAATTTTCGTGTCTTTGAAGTTGCTTTAAAAAGATTTAAAAACAAAATCCAGAACTTTCTGAATATGCCCCTGTAGCATAGCAGCTATTGCGCGTCCTTGGTATTTCAAACAAGAAGGACGAGGTCGCGAGTGCAAATAGAAACAGCAAATTGCTTTTCTTGCTCGTCTCGCCAGGGGCTTCATACTTCTTCCCCATATTTGTCGGGTGAGATTTACACCTCTCTTCCACGTTTTTATAAAAAGAGACTTCAACGCCTGCATAGAATATTTTCATTTATGGCCACAAAAACATATTTCTCTTTCGGCTAAATGTGCACATACAGATAATGATATGAAAGTGTCCGAAGAAATTTACCCCACCTGTCCGAGATTTTTACCAGGCATATGACAAAATTTATATGCCCTGTCCACTATTATGATACAAGTTATTTAAGAAATGGCAAAAATACATACTAGCAGCACATAGCCAGACGGGAGCTTTACACTTTTTCCCCTACGATAAAATCAAAACTTTTTTTCTGAAATTTCTTTGTGAATGAAATTACTTTAAAGTGCTTTTGCATTATTTTTTCTAATTGTTGTTTTGTTATTTGTTTTTGTTTTATTTTATTGTAAATACCTTGTGTCTTTGACTGAACAACAACTACTTTGCCATCTTTTTTTAGAATTCTTTTTATTTCTCTTAACAACAAATCAACATTATCAATATAATCAACAACAAAAATTAGAAGCACATTATCAAAACTTTTATCCCTAAATGGCAATGGTTTATCATGAAAATGGTAAAGCACTTTTAATTTTACCTTGTTTTTCTTTAGCATTAAAAAAGAAAGATCGCAAGCAATGCTTTTTTTAATATAACAAAAAGACCCTGCACCAAAATCAAGTATCCTGCCTTTTACTTTTAATTGCTGCTTGATAAAATTCCTTATTTCTTTATTTATAGCAATATCCCACCTGCTGCTTTCATAATCCCAGAAAAATCTCTTGTGAAAAATTTCTTCCTCTTTTTTTGTTTTAGTTATTATTTTCCTTATTTTTTCAAGCTCTTTGTTTTTTCCATACAAAAGTTCGGTTGCTTTTACTTTTTTTAGTATTTGTTCAGCTGTCTTCATATCAGCAAATATTTAAAAACAACAATTTAAGTCTTTGCTCTGTGGACCTGTAGTCTAGCGGCTATGACGTCTCGTTGACGTCGAGAAGGTCACCGGTTCGAAACATTTCTTTGCAAGAAATGAGCAAAGAGTGCACTAGTGTGGGACGTTCCTTTGGAAGTCCCGCTCCGAACAGAATGCACTTCGTGCTTGAATGCAGAGGAATCTGAAAGTCCGGTCAGGTCCATTACATTTAAAAGCAAAGAATGCTATATCTTGTCATGAAATTCAAAATCAAAGATATGGACATAGCAACTGGCGGGCCATTAGTTGCTCTTGTCAATTGGAAAGATGCAAGAGAACTTGACTTGCATCATGGCGATAGATTGATAATAAAAAGAAACAGTCATAAAACGATTGCGGTTGTTGATATTGCAGAGAGCGAAAAAACTGTTCCTCAAGGACATCTTGGATTGTTTGAAGAAGTCCTCGACAAATTAAGGGGAAAAAACAACGATGTTGTTGTGATTAACCTTTCACCAAAGCCTACTTCTATCCAATACATAAAGGAAAAGCTTGAAGGAAAAGAGCTAACATCTAAACAAATACATGACATTGTAGAAGATATTGTAAATGATCGCTTAGCTGAAATCGAACTTACATATTTTGTTGCTGCATGTTATACTTACAGGATGACAATAAGAGAAATAAGTGCTTTAACAAAGGAAATTTACAAGCATGGAGACACTCTTAAAATAAAAAGAAAAATTATTGTGGATAAGCACAGCTCAGGAGGAGTTCCTGGAAACAGGACAACAATGATTGTTGTGCCAATAGTTGCAGCAGCCGGCTTAACAATGCCTAAAACAAGTTCTCGCTCGATAACAAGTCCTGCAGGAACAGCAGACACAATGGAAGTTTTGGCAAAAGTTTCTTTTTCTGTAAAAAAAATGAAAAGCGTAGTAGAAAAAACAGGCGCTTGCATTTGCTGGGGTGGAGCAATTAATTTAGCTGCAGCAGACGATAAGTTAATCAAAATACGTCATCCCATTTCCCTCGATCCTGAAGGAATGCTGCTTGCTTCTATTCTTGCAAAAAAAGCTGCAGTAGGAGCAACTCATGTCATCATTGACATTCCTGTAGGAAAAGACACAAAGATAAAAACAGAAAAAAGAGCAAGGCACCTTGCAGCAATGTTCATAAAACTTGGAAATGCTCTTGGAATGAAAATCAGAGTGATGATTACTGATGGATCGCAGCCAATTGGAAATGGAATTGGTCCTGCACTGGAAGCAAGAGATGTCCTAAAAGTATTAATGAATAAAAAAGATGCTCCTCAAGATCTTAGAAACAAAGCATTACAAATTTCAACTGAAATTTTTAAGATGACTAATCAAAAAAATCCTGCAAAACTAGCAGTTGACTTGCTTGAAAGTGGAAAAGCTTTCAAAAAAATGCAGGAAATAATAAGGGCACAGGGAGGAAATCCAAACATAAAGCCTGAAAAAATAAAAATTGGAAAATTTGTAGAAGAAATAAAAGCAGAAAAATCAGGCAAAGTAAAGGATATAAACAATTTCATCATTGCGAGAATTGCGAGAATTGCCGGTGCACCAGCCGATAAAAGAGCAGGCATTTTTATTGCTGTAAAAGAAAATGACTCTGTAAAAAAAGGCCAACTTTTATTCAAGATTTATTCAAACTCAAAAGAAAAGCTGGAATTTGCCAAACATGTTTTAAAAGAAAATAAACCTATTCTTCTTTCTTAGGTGGAACTTTTATTATTACTTTTTCTGAAAAGGACATTTTTTCTTTCCCTTCAATTACAAAAGAAGCTTTTGCCCTTTCCAAACCAAGATGGTCTGCAACGGGGAATTTTGCATGGACATTATATCTTATTATTCTTTCTTCATTTGGTTCAATGTCTTCGATCTTCCATATTAATGTTGTTCCTCTCTCACTTCCTAAAATTTTATGAGGCTTTAATATTCCTCCTTCAAAATGTCTGTCCAAAACAACTATATCCGGAATAGAATCTCTTACCTCTACATCTCTTATAGAGATTCTTCCTTCGTTTCTTAGTTTTAACACAACAGTGAATTTTCT
This sequence comes from Candidatus Woesearchaeota archaeon, assembly GCA_038869035.1. GTDB lineage: Archaea > Nanobdellota > Nanobdellia > Woesearchaeales > JAWCRX01 > JAWCRX01. Next base: position 5,583 of record JAWCRX010000026.1, read on the forward strand.
TATAGTTTCTTCTTTCAAATGAACATTCTCCACAATCTTTGAAATTTCAATTGGCCTTTTAAGAACAAGATACAAAACAACAAATACTATTGCTAAAATCAACAAATATATAATTGGAGTATAGGAAATCACTATTGCAATGGTTTTTGTTTCATTAGGTGCAAGAGTTAGCTTCCATTCGTATCCTTCTTCCTCTTTCTTGACAAATTTGGCCTCTGGTTCTGGAGAAGAAAACCAAGAATCTATTCCGCTGACAGGTAGAAAAACTTTTTGCGTTGCTTCTGCATTTCCTGTGTTCTTAACTTTTGCAGATAGCTTGTCTATTATGAATCCATCATCAAAAGAAATATCCTTTTCAAACGGCGGAGTTACAGGAATAATTTCCACTATATGTTTTGTGTCAAGAAGAGACTCATTTCCAAACATAAAAGAAATTTTTATTTCATAAGTACCTGGCTTTTGTGCAGGATTTAATTTAAAATCATACTCAAAAGTTTTCTTTCCTAGTGGCAAGAATGAAACAATTTCATTTTTTGATACTCCCTCAATATCTGAAGTTATTGACAAAGAAACTTCATCAAGTTTTCTTGTGTTCTGATTTTTTGAAATTAATTTTAAATTAAATGGTTCTCTAGGATCAAGAATTTGTTTGCTTTCTGGCGTTACAACCAAATTTGGCTCATATTGTTTGCTTCCATTTTCTCCTTTAATGTAAACCTGAAGGATATGTCTTTCAAGGCGATCAGTATCCTCATTTCTTATGTTTAATGGAATCCCATATGGGCCAGGAAGAATTATGCTTTTTGTTGGCCTTACATTTAACATGACATCTTTTATTTGGCCAGGCTCAACTTCCACAAAGTTGTCTGTTGTAGGAACTGTCTCAAATACCCATTCTACATCTGGCGAATATATTCTGAAGCTTAGTTTATTTGGACCACTATTCGTAATATGAATCTTAAACTCAGCAGTTTCATTTTTAAATATTTTAGGATTAACTCCTTCAATATTTATTTTATAAATGTCAGCGGTTGCAATACTTACAAGAAACAAAGCCATTACTGTAAACACCAAAACATTCTTTCTCATGACTATTTCATTATTCTGCTTGTTTATAAAGCTAACGAGAAATCAGTAAACGACAAAAGCAAGATAATTTATAATTATGCTCACTAATAAGCCGCGTTGAAAGTCGCCAATTTGGCCAACATTAATTAGAATGATCTTCCATAAACATAATCGTTAGTTATTCTTGAACCACCAAAATATATAACGACAGAACCATTTCTTAACTTTTCTCTTCTGTTTCCAAAATCATCAACATAACTTTCCGTAACATCAGTAGGACGAGGTCTTCTTATTCTATTTCTATTGTTTGTATGTAAATGTCTTGATTCACTCACTCTTCTTTGTGTTCTTGAATACTCTTCCCATGCTCTAAATCCGCCATGATGAATAATTTGTTGAATTCTTCTCATGCCAAAAGCATATTCTGCCACACCATCAATAGCAGGAATGCCATTAGGATTATATTTTCTTCCAGGGTTATTTGCACTGTTGTTTGTTCTATTCAAATAATCATCTACTGTTCCCTTGCCACTAATATGAACAGATGCCATAGTAAGAATGTTCCAATTATACTTTCTGCCCATCATTGCAAATTCAGGAATGAAAACTTGACTTGCTAATTCTCCGGAGAATCTTTGATCAAATTCTACAAGACCCGAAAAATCTCCTCTTCTAAGATATTCGTCACGCCTTCTTCTAAGCTCATTCGCATAACGCCCGCGGAAATCATTTCTTTGCTCTCTTATTTCGCTTGCAATTCTTTCTAATCTTGCTCTCTCCTCAGATCCTTCCAACAATTCTTGAGCTCTCTTTTTTGTAGCTATGTACTCACGATTTAAGTTCATTGCCCTCCTATAATTGTCATCGATAAAAACTTTTAACCCTAATCCTTGGGCATAATCAGGCATCATTTGATATCTTCCGGCCGCGCCCGCTATGGAAACTGCCGTATCATAGAATGAAGATTCTCTTGCAACTAGTGCAACAAGCATCTCTGTTTGACTACTTGTAAGATAAGGTCTGCTTTTTTCTACAGTGTGATTGAAATTTTCTCTCTTAGCATAAACCCCTGAAGAAGGGCCGTCTCTAAGAGTATTCCTTGTATTTTCTAGAGTTATGTCATCGAGACTTTGTCTTGCGACATTTTTTGTTCTTCTTGGTCTTTTAGGAGAAGTTTCTGCAGACAACACCATGCCAAGACTGGGAGAGTCTGCTACAGACACTTCTGTAACAGAGGGATTAGAAAAACTCAATGTTACTCCGCAAATTAGTGCTAAACTTGCTGCTAAAGCAGTTTTTCCTACCCAAGTAAAGTCATTTTGTGTAGATTGTGATTTCATTTAAAAAAGAAGCTCAAAACATTATATAAATGTTTTTATTATTTGGTAGTTACATTATAGCCCAAAATTATCTCTTCTGGACAGCACTCTATCAACATCTGGCTGAAGAAACAGACCATCACGAATTCCCCTTGAGGCATATGTAACCCTGATTTTCCTTCCGAGTCCAACAGATGAAGATGCCTCTCCGAGAGTTAGACCGCTCTTCAAACCTTGATATATTCCTGAAACAAGAAAAACATAATTTGTAGTTTCTTCGTAAGGTGGAATTCCATTATACTGGTCGACTGCTCCCCAACCAGAATTATATGCTGCTGTTGCAAGCCTTAAATCTTTGTATTTATTCAAAAGAATTCTTATCAGTCTTGCCCCACACATAATATTGTCATAAGGGTTGTGAATTCTTATTGAGTTTCCGCCGAGCATTCTGTGAGTTGCTGGCATTAATTGCATATGGCCTCTTGCGCCAGCACGAGAAATCGCATTAGCATTAAATTTAGATTCAATTCTTATAACTGCAGCTAAATAAAGGGGATCAACGTTGTTTTCCATTGCTGCTGCATAAATAAACCCCTTGTCTGGAACATCTGAAGGAAGAAGCTGCCCTTCTTTATATGGCAAAAAAATGTCTCCTGTTGTATAAAACCATCTCGCCAAAACCGGAGATATTTCTTTTGTATCAGACAAAAGAGACAGATAAACAGAGCGAGTTTCTCTGGTTGAAGTTTCAGATCTTGAAGACAATCCAAGAACTTTGGTGTCTTCTCTCCGTTCGATGACAAAAGAATTGAGGGCAATACTTTTTGTGTGTGATGTCATTGTGTCTTGAGTATTTATTATAATAT
>JAWCRX010000027.1:0-8591 GCA_038869035.1 Candidatus Woesearchaeota archaeon
TTTTTATTAGTGTTTTTGTGCTCAAAAATGGCCAAAAATTCATTTTTAATTTATTTGTAAGGAAAAATAGATTTTAAGAAATACTTAAAAGTTTTAGACGAGCATAGATATAATTAATACATATTAAAATACTTATTTTTATATAATTTTATTATATTAAAGATTTTAAGAAATTCTTATAACTTCTATTTAATTATTTACAATATAGCTAAATAAGAGTCTTTTGATTTATTTTCAGAATATTGTATTTTGCCTGTCTATCACGGAATTCTTCATCTAACTGCAAATATGGTTTTCCACTCAAATAGAGTTTCTTTATTTTGACACCTTTTTCAATCATTGATGAAATGTACTCGCGAACTAAAGGCAATGGCAAGTTTAGTTTTCTTGATAAGTCCAAATAACTAAGAGTTCCTCCTTCCTCAGTATAAATGGCTAAAAATAGTCTTTGTTCAGCTTCTGTGAGAGTTTCAAGCTTATTTTCGTGCTCAAATTCATGGAATTGGGCTCCTAATTTCTTCAAAAAGTGCTGAATTTCATCGATTTTCTCGTTTAATTTTGCAATTTTGTCATCTATTTCTTTTATATATTCATAGTTTGACTGTATCTCAGCAGTGTTCTCATTTATGGCTTCTAGATGGTCATCTAGCTCCTCACGAATACTTTGAAGCATAATTTCTGATTCAAATAGCTCTTTTTCCGAGAATAACTTGCTCATCTAACCATCCCCTCCGATTCAACTTTGATTCAATTTAGATCTGTTATTTATAAGCATTTTTGTGCTTGAGTACAATAATTATAATCATATGTTATTACTATTATAGTATCAATTATATTGAGCTTTAATTCCTTCCTTGGAAACATAGATCTTTTCTTTGCCTTGCTTCATCACAGCTATATCTTCTAATTGTTCTATCTCTTCTAATAGACGATAAAACGAGCTTTTTGAAAGCAAATTTTGCTCATCTACCATCATCTCTTTTAATTGCAAAGCTGAGATTCTGCCATATTTCTTTATCAGTGAGATAAGCATAGATTTAAGATATTCTTTAGAATTACGGGTTATTTTAGCAACCATTTTCTCTTTATAGCTTGTTGGAGTTCTTTTTTGCTCTAAATCAGCTATTTTTGTCTTCAATTCTGTTATTTGACGCTCTAAGTCTGAAGAATCATAATGAAAATCCACTAGAGCACGAATTTCTTCCCTTGTTTTAGGCACAAAATTAAGAGTTGCTTCCACCCGAGCCAGGCGCTCATTTTGGGCCCCTATTGCTTTGGTTTGCTCCTGCAAGACCCTTGCCTGGGAGAGCTCTAAATCATGTATTTTTTGCTGGTTTTGGAGCTCTATTTTATGGAAATAATCAATCCAAGCAGCTATATGCTTTAATTGTTGATTTTGATGCTGTAAAAAGTATTGCACTCTTTCTTGGTCTGCATCTTTTTTCTTAAAAAAATTAAACATGGAATTAGTAAGATATACTAGTTAATAAATCTTTTGTGGGAACGATTTGGGATAAAATGGGGAATATTTTGGGATTGATAAGGGACTATTTTGGGAATGTTTTAAGCATGAAAATAGTTATTTTTGGGATTGAATGGGGATAGTTTCAGGACTGTCGTAGGACAAAGCTGGGAATGAGGGAAATAGACGACAAAATGGCTTGGGAATATGATGGGAATGTGTTGGGAATGGGAAAAAACGAAAAAAGTTTTGAAAAATAAAAACACCAAAAATCAGCGCGCAAAAAATTTGAAAAATTTTCTTACGAATGGCAAAAAAAGAAGGGTCAAAAACAGAAGGTTATAGGGCAAGTAGCTTAGCCACAAATAAATTTATTTTCAATATTGAAGAAATAATTAACTGTGCTCGACTGTGCTCAAAAGCACACTTAGAAGCAGTACAGCGTTAGCACAATTATATGCTCAAATAGCACCATAATAGCCCTTAAAATCTCAAATTTCAATATAGAAAATAATAAAAAGTGAGGGTTCAGAGAGGTGTCAGCATACTTCAACTAGCTCAACCAAGCCATCCAAATACATAGGCACTATGTAAAATAGTATCTTTTCGCAAGCTTTATAGCAGAAATAACAAAAAGTGAGTGTTGATGCCTTATGTGGACAAAAAGCAAGCTTGCTATACAGCTATCCAAGCTTAAAGGCTTTGAAGCGCCTTCAGAGAAGCTGGAGCAATATATAACACCATCTGAGATAGCTGCTGAGCTCATTTGGGAAGCTTCTATGTTGGGAGATATCGACGACAAAAAAGTAGCTGATTTAGGTGCAGGAACAGGCATCCTAGGCATAGGAACTTTATTGTTAGGAGCTAAATCGTGCTTGTTCTTAGACAAAAGTGAGACTTCGCTAAAAGTTTTAAGCCAAAACATTAAAACAATAAAATCAGAGTATGACATCGGCAAAGCAGAAGTTGTTTGTTGCGACATCTCCAAAGCAAAAGGCACCTTTGACGTCGTGATAATGAACCCTCCATTCGGCATAAAAGATTCGCATGCCGACAAATCTTTCTTGGAAAAAGCCTTTGAATTAGCGCCTGTTGTTTATTCCTTCCACAAAGCAGAAACAATGCAGTTTCTCGACGCTATTGGTCGAGACCATGGCTTTGAAATCACAAGAAAATGGCAGTTTGCCTTTCCCATTAAAGCACAATTTGCCCATCACACAAGAAAGTTACATAGAATTGATGTTGTGGCTGTGAGATTCTCTCGAATTTAGTTAATTTATATTTCTTTTCCTAGCTCAGTAAGTTTCTACCTTTAACCCTGGAATTTTTTTGAAATGATTTTTGTTCCTTGTGACTATTGTTGTGATGCCATTTGCCAGGGCAGTTCCTGCTATTAAGCAATCTATGTCTTCTATTTCTTGGCCTGTTTTCTTGAGCAACCCACATATCTCTGCGGACTTTATTGATGCTCCCCTTGAAAACTGCAGAACAGAAATTCTATCTAAGAATTTAACTAATTTCAATACTCTTTCTGCTGGAATTTCTTGCGCAGAATAAAGGCCGATCAAGAGCTCATAAACTGTGTGCTCTGTAATTGCTGAGGACTCTAAAAGCTTCAGTGACTTTTCTTCTGAGATGTTTTTTCTTGTTATATCTACAATAACTGTCGTATCAAGAACTTTCATCTCCAAAGCTCCTTAAGCCTTTTGTCCCTGTTTGCTAGATTTTTTCTCCTTCTCTCTTCCATATTTTTTTCAACTTTACTCCAGACTTCATCAGGGATGTCACTAAAAATTCCATAAGCATCCATAAAAGATCCTTTCTTTTCGGTGATTCTCATTATTTCATCTGAGAAGCTTTCAGTAGGCATCTTCAATTGAGCTAATCTCTCGTATGCTTCGTTCTTTATGGTTATTGTTTTTGTTGCCATAAACATATGTGTACACGTACTTGTATATTAACTTTTCTAAAATGTTAAATTTCAGAGACACGAAATCTATTAAATTTCTCTGTTTCTTATGCAACCTGAAAATCAAAATTTAAGCACAAAATTTAAATAATTATATGTATTTATATGTATAAAAATGTTAAAGAAAAAAGACATCATTATTGCTAACCAGAAATTCTGCAAAGGCATTATTGTAAATGAAGGGAGCTTGGATTTCGCTGTTTCACAAGTTCAAAGGTCAAAGAACTGGCTCAAATCAGCTGCGATACTGACTCGAGCAATATTGATCGACCATGTCTTTGAAGAAGGCAACAAAAGAACAACTGCAGCGATCATTGGAGCACTTATGGAAATGCACAATCTTGTGCCTGATAAGGAAAAGATTGCAAAAGGCATTGAGAAAATACTCAAGAAAAACATTACTTCGATAAAAGAGATTGAAAGGGTGATAAAAGATGGAATCAGAGTTCATTAAACATTTGAACAAATTCGTGGCTGAAAACCCAGAGCTATTCGAAGCTTTAATGGAGTTTGAAAGAACCGGCAAAGTGCCAAAGCTAAACAGAAAAAAACATATTGATCTAACAATTGATGAAGATGTCTTGAGAAAGTTTAAGGCTTATTGCCAAAAACAAGGATATAACATGTCAAAATTGATTGAAAAACATATGGTTGAGGAGCTAACTAAATGATTTACTTGAAAGTTGCTTTGTATGTAATTGGATTCATCTTGATATTCTCATTGCTTGTGTTTTTATTGTCTATTTATCCTTTCAAATTCAAAGGGATTGGCCATTCTCCAGATCAGCTTGGCTACAAATATGAAAATATTTCTTTCACAACAAAAGATGGCATTCTTTTGAAAGGCTGGCTTCTTCCGCATGAGAAAAGCAAATCTATCGTTATTATTGGCCACGGATACCCTTTTGACAAAGCAAACATATTTGCCGCTACTCACTGGCTTGCTTCTGACTTCAATTTGCTTTATTTTGACTTCCGATACTTTGGCGAAAGCTCTGGCAGCTATACAACTAGCGGAGCTAAAGAAAAAGAAGATGCTTTGGCAGCAATTGAATTTGCCAAAAAACATGGCTACAAAAAAATTGGCCTTTATGGTTTTTCAATGAGCGCGGCAGCCTTTTTGTTGGCAGAGAGCAAAGATGTTAATGTTATTGTGGTTGATTCAACTTATGCTTCGCTTGACAACATGATTAAAGACCAATATTTCATCTTCCCTTGGATAACTAAGCTGCCATTTGTCTGGGCAGAAAAATTGTATGCTTTCTTATTCTTTGGCACAAATACTGCTGCTGTTTCTCCTGCCAACTCACTTTCAAGAACAAATGTTCCTGTCCTAATTATCCACGGCGATCGTGATACTCAAATTTCCGTCGAAAACGCTTATCAGCTATATGAGAAATCCAATAAAAGCAACACTGAGCTTTGGATTATTAAAGGAGCAGATCATGGACAAGCCATCCACATTAATGAGAAAGACTACAAGCGAAAAGTTCGCGATTTTCTTAAACAAAAATTAGAATAATTTATATCATATTCTTTTTGCCTTCTTTCCATGAGTCTTGAAAAGATAGTTGAATTTTGTGGAAATCTTTCTAAAGCAATATCAACTGATGCCGTTTGTGTTGCAACTTGCATCTTCACTCAAGCAGCAATCAGTAATGTAACAAGAGAAATCAATGATTATGGCATTGTTGCTGGCTTATGTGGAATTGCTGCCGGAGGCTCTGTCGCTTGGCTTTATCATGTTGGAAAAAGATATAGGAAAAGTCAAACTTCAGAAGGCTTCTTTAGCAGAATTGGAACGACAATTGAAGATTCTTTAAAAGGAGTTAGATTGGCATTCACAGAACCAAGAAAGCCTTATCACAGAGGAGGATATTATAATTATTGCAGAGAAGCCAGGAATGATGTTTTTTATTCAGAACTATTTTCTACTTTATTGCCAGCAGCCATTTTTGGAGGAATTGCTTTCCATTACACTGGAACTTCTGCTAAAGGAGTATTGGTTGCTATGGGTGCTGCTTCCTTGTCTGCAGGAGCCATAGTAGCTACAAAAATGACTAAAGGAGCATATCGCTATCTTACTTCTGAGAAAAAAATATAGAAATCTTAGAAGAGTAAAGTAACCACCAACTTATGTCTACACTTTTGCTTATTTTGTTACCACAAAGCTATGTCTACAACTTTTTTACTTTTGTAACCACAGAGCCATGACTAAATACTGTTGACAAAAGTTGAACAAAAATTAGAAATCTTTAAAAGGAATTAGTCACCGCTTTGTAATTGGTGTTTTCTAGTTATGCTTTGATGGGGGCAAAATGTATTTTGTAACGCGAATTCGAGAAGGATTGCATTATACTAATGACAAAGTAAGAAATGGGCTTTATGATCTTGTCAACACTTATCCTGACAACATTGTTGAAAGTCTGAAAAAACCAAGAAAAACTGTCCAATCAAAGTTCTCTAAATATAGAATAGGTGCAGATGGCCTAACAGAAGAGCAAAGAAATGCCTCAAAGCCACTTGAAAGGATTGTTTCTTACATAAAAGAAACTGGCAAAGAATTCTGGAATTATGGAGAGCACAACATTTGGCTAATGAAAAAAGATCCTAAAGGCAGCTCTAGAATGATGAGCAAAGCTTTGATGAGAACTGCACTGGCTTCATCACTTGCTTTAGGGGCAGTTGGCTATGTTGAAGAAAAAGTGCCTTCAAGAGAAGTTTCCTCAAGAATTCATGAAACTGTCGCAAGCTATATTTCCCCATCTCCTGCAATGGCAATGGACATGAGCAAATCTTCTTCATTGCTTGAAGAGAGAACAAACTACATTGTAAAATGGTCAAACTACTCTCCTTTGCATCAAATAGCCCCTGTTGCTTCTGCAACATACTCTAAGGCAATCGATCTTACAGCAATTGTTCGAGATGCTGTTTTTTCATGGAAAAATACAGAATCGCTGCCAGAGTTCTATAAAGGGGGGGTTCTCTTTCCTTTGCTAGCTACTCTTCCAATGGCTGGCTACTTCATTTTTCTTCACCCAGTGAGCCTTGATGATTTTCTTGGCCCTACACCAATGAAAAGTAGAGGACTTTCCTTTGGCAAGACAAGAAAACTGAAAAAAGAGCTAAAGACACTTGCTTCAACAACTGCTCAAGTTGTTGCTGCTGCCTATTTTCTCCCAATACTTTTTGATGCAGCAACTGGCACAAATGTCCAGGCATCTTCTATTGAAACAGCTGGCTATCTGGGATTAAGCACAGCCCTCGGCTTGACTTTAGAAGCCGGAAGACAACTAGAATCAATAAATAGAGTTAGAGTAAGGAAAATTAAATATGAATATGTAATTAGCTAATTCGAGGCAAAAATGTACACACCACACCAGATAAAGAAAATTCTTAGAGGGCGTTAGATTTGTAATAATGGGAACCAAAAGCTTATGGATGCAAAGAGGAATTGTGAGCCAATTCTTACTGCGCCAGAATTCTCGGTCTAAATATGTTACTACGAATTAATAGTAAAAAATCGAAACATTAATATAGTGTATCCTATTTGCTACTATGATTATGAATCCGCAAAACTGTTTCAGGTGTTCATATGAATGGGTTTCTCGTGTAGAGACACCAAAAGAATGCCCAAGATGCAAAGCAAGATTAGATAGAAAATAAAAGTAGGTGAGAAAAATGATAAAATATTTAGCTAAAACAGTTGCATATGGTTTAAGATTGGGTGATGAAGTATCATCTATGCTAGAACATGTTGAATTTAGGGAAAAAGTTTTTAATAGCACTCAATCAACAGGATTAAATCAAGAAGATGATTATGTGTTTGCATTTGTAGGATCTTTGCATCCGACAGATATAGAAAGAATAATGAAAAGAAGATAAAAATGAAAACAGCAATATATAATGTTGAAGGAAATCGGTATGCTCTTCAGACAGAAAACTTTACTTCTGAAAATGGAGAAGTAAGATCTAGAACAATACTTAAGATAAATGGAAAAAGACATGAAACACTTTGGGAAGGCCCAGTTCAAATAGGAGTAAACGCATTCAAAAGAATAAGAAGGGCTTTTGATAGTTCTTCAATAGCAGATGTAAAGAAAGGTTTCAATTTAGTTGCTCACGTGAAATATGTTCTTAATCAAAATCAAGAACTAGCAAAATTAGAAAAAGGACATAGGAGAGCAGTTGCAATTTCAAGAGGTCCTCCGCTTTTAGAGGAAATTTATGCCGGATATGATGGAATTGCAGCAAAAGTTTCTGCTCCTTATGTTGAGAGAGCTCCAGTTTTCGAAAGAGATTTAATTGCTGAACTAAGAGAAAGAAATTGGGAAACTCCAAGAATTGGATTTTACGCAACTCCTGCTGTGGAATTCAACAGATACTCAAAAAAGTGAAATGCCACAAACAACCGAAAAAATAAAAGGAAGATAAAGACAGCGACTAGCGTTAGGGTGTGAAAACACGTACTAATTCTAGCATGGGTTGATGATTTCAATGCCTTCGTTCGTACTTTATTTTCGAAGGTAAAATAAAATGAATATGGAAGAATTACAAATACAGCCAGAATTACTTAAGGCTGTCAAAGAACTTGGATATCAAGAGCCTACAAAAATACAAAAAGCAATTATTCCTTATATTAAGCAAGGGATTGATGTAGTTGGACAAGCAAAAACTGGCTCAGGAAAAACTGCAGCTTTTGGACTGCCAATTTTAGAAAGAATTGAAGCAGGAAAGGGTATTCAAGCTTTGATCCTTGCTCCTACAAGAGAGCTTGCGGAGCAAATTACAAAAGAATTAATTAAATTCTCACGCTACAAAAGATGTTTTGTAGTTTCAATATACGGAGGAGTATCAATAAATCCACAGATTGACATATTGCTAAAGGCAGATATCGTTGTTGGCACACCTGGAAGAGTTTTAGACCACATTAACAGGAACACAATCGATTTGACGAGAGTCAGATTTGCCATATTGGATGAAGCAGACAGAATGCTTGACATGGGGTTTATTGATGATGTCAAAGATATCCTAAAACGATTGCCAAGAAACAGGCAGACAATGCTTTTTTCTGCGACAATTCCTCAGGAAATCGAAAAATTGACAAAAAACTTTATGACAAATCCGAAAAAAATTGTCACATCAACAAAAGTTGAGAAA
>JAWCRX010000028.1:0-8324 GCA_038869035.1 Candidatus Woesearchaeota archaeon
CATTTTTTAAAAGTGGAGAGAGGAGACGTATTAAAGGAAGCAGCAGGCGCTTGGAAGGACAAAATAAAAGGAAGCAGTGTGGATTATGTTAGAAACTTAAGAAAAGATTGGAATAAGAGGGCTAAAAGACTGGGAATATGATGCTCATCGATAGTGATATTTTTATTGATTTTTTTCGCGGGGTTAATGAGGCTGTTCTTCTTATAAATAAATATGCAGATGATATTATTTTTTCTTCAATCACTGAAGCAGAACTTTTAGCAGGTAAGACTTGTAATGATCCTGAAGAAAGAGAGAGGCTTTTTCATGTTCTTGCGCAATTTGAAAAAATCCCAGTAGACAACCCTCTTGTTCAGACTGCTGGCGATATGAGAAGGAAATATGGCCTAGCGCTTCCAGATGCAATTATTGCTGCTTCAGCAGTTATAACAGACTCTACTTTAATCACAAGAAATATTAAAAATTTTGAAATTATAAAAGAATTAAAGGTGAAAAAACCTTATTGATTGATATGGCAAAGTATTTTATCACGACTGCAATTGATTATCCTAACGGAGAACCCCATTGTGGTCACGCGTATGAGAAATTAATCACTGACATTTATGCAAGATGGCACAGACAATTAAATGATGATGTGTTTTTTTTGACAGGAACAGATGAAAATTCTCAAAAAATAGTTGAAGCAGCTGAAAAAGAAAGCATTTCTACGGAAGAATTTCTTGAAAAAAATGTTGATGTCTTCAAAAAATTATGCAAACAGCTTGACATAACAAACAACTATTTTGTTAGGACAACTGATGCTTCACATAAAAAGCTTGCACAGGATGTTTTTGCAAAAGTATTGAAGAAAGGAGAGATTTATCTGGGAAAATATCGCGGCAAATATTGCAAGTTTGAAGAAACTTTTTTGACTGAAAAAGATCTGAAAGATGGAAATTGCCCAAGTTGTGGAAGACCAGCTGTAAATTTTGAAGAAGATGCTTATTTTTTCAAACTTTCAAAATACCAAAATGCAATAATCCGTTTAATCGAGAAGGACGAGTATAAAATTATTCCTGAATATAGAAAAAATGAGATTTTATCGAGGCTAAAAAACGAGCCGTTGCATGACTTATGTGTGAGCAGATCAACGCAAAAGTGGGGCATTAAAGTTCCTGGCGATGAAAAGCATGTCATTTATGTCTGGTTTGATGCGCTTCTGAATTATTGCAGCGGTGTAAATTACCCAGAAAACAAAAAGTGGTGGCCTGCTGACTGTCATGTAATTGGCAAAGACATTATTTTCTTTCATGCTGTTTACTGGCCTGCAATTTTGCTGGCTGCAGACTTTCCCCTGCCAAAAAAATTGTATGTTCATGGCTTCATTAACGCTGCAACAGGCGAAAAAATGTCAAAATCTAAAGGAAATGTTATTGATCCTCTTTATTTGATCAACAATTATGGCGAGGAAACATTGCGATATTATCTTGCAAGAACAATTCCAAGCGGACAAGACGGCAATTTTTCAGAAGAAGAAATGCTTGTTTATCACAACAACGAGCTTGCAAATGATTTTGGCAATCTTGTGAGAAGATTAACAACTTTAATTGACAAAAACTTTAATGGCAAATTATCCAATCAGGCATTTTCTAGGGAGCTTTCATTCTCACAGTTTTTAGAGGCAGAAAAATTAATGCTGGAATATAAGCACGACAAAGCACTTGCCGAGATATGGAGTGTTGTGAAAATAATCAACAAATATTTTACAGAAAAAGAGCCCTGGAAAATAACAGACAAAAATTCACTTGCTCTTGTTCTTTATAATACAGCAGAAAGCATTCGTTTTGTTACAACTTATCTTTATTCATTTTTGCCAAAAGCATGTGAAAATATCGCTTCACAGCTTTCTTTTAACATCTCAAAGTTTAATGAATTAAAATGGGGAGAGGGAAGTTTTACAGTCAATAATCCAGCTGTGCTTTTTCCTAAGCTGGAAAAGAAAAAAGAAGAGGAATTCCCTCTTTTACTCAGAGTAGCGGAAATTGAAAAAGTTGAGATACATCCAGAAGCAGAGAAATTGTATGTTTTACAGATAAATCTTGGCGATGAAAAAAGGCAACTTGTTGCTGGAATAAGGCATCATTATTCTCCTCAGGAGCTGCGGGGCAAAAAAATTATTGTTGTAACAAATCTGAAGAGGGCAAAATTAAGGGGAGTTGAAAGTCAAGGCATGTTGCTTGCTGTTGAGGAAAATAATGTGGTTGGACTGCTTACTACACAAGCTCCTGTTGGAGCAGAAGTTAAAGTTGAGGGAATGAAAAACAGAGCAAGCATCATAAGGATAGAGGAGTTTACTGAAGCCGGCTTAGAGGCAAAAGATGGCAAAATTTATGCCAAAGACAGGCAATTATTTGCTTCAGGCAAGGCTGTTTTTGTTGAAAAAGTGAAGAATGGAAAAGTAAGATGATGAGTTCTTGTTTTAGACGATAATTAACCATAAGCTTTATATAGCGAAAAATGAGAAAAATAAGCAAGGGGACGGACTGAATAAGGATCTGTAATGGAAGGCAATAAAGGACAAGTAACGATTTTTATAGTAATTGGACTTATGTTACTCATAGGAACAGGAGTTTTTTTCTACATAAGAAGCACTCAAATGGAAAGGGTACCTGAGCTTATAGGCACAGAGTTTGCTCCTATTTCCAGATATGTTGAAGATTGTGTTGCAAAAACTTTGAGAAAGGGGCTGCAACAATTAGGAAAACAAGGCGGCTATATTTCTCCAGAAGAATTCGGGTTTACTTTCAACAAAGAGGATCCTACTTCTGAAACATCAGATGGAGTTGAGCTTGCCAACAATTGGAAGATTCCTTATTGGTGGCATATGAAAAGTGCAAATAACTGTTTTAGATGCGAATTTAATACAAATGCCCCCGAACTTTACAGGAGAGAAAATTTCAGAAGAACAATCGAGGAGCAGCTTGACGATTATGTTGAAACAAGACTAACAACATGTACAGGAAACTTTGAATCTCTTCAGGGATTTGTTGTTGAGCAACAAGGAAGCATTAATGCTGAAACAAAAGTTACAGAAAATAATGTTTTTGTGCAAATAACTTGGCCATTAAAAGTTACAAAAGGAAACAGTGAAGCAACAATTGTTGAATTTTCTGCTACAGAAGATGTGAAGCTAAAGAAAATATTTGACACAGCATCTGTTATAGCGATTGCACAGGCAAACTACACTTTTCTCGATAGCCATACTCTAAACCTTATTTCAATTTATTCAGGTGTAGATGAACAACTGCCTCCTATAGCAGATACAACTTTTGATTTTGTAAATAAAAGATACTGGACAAAAAGCAATGTAAAGAAAGCAATGCAGCAAATGCTTGTTGCAAATATCCCAATGCTTCAACTTTACAATTCTGCAAATTATAGAAGAATAACTGTCGCTGGAGAAAATGCAAAGACAAGACAAAGAATCTTAGACAATATGATTTTGCAGATAAATGAAAGGGATAATTTTGCCCCCCTTGCAGTAACGTTTGATTATCTTGGTTGGCCCATTTATTTTGATATGAATACTAGAGGAGAGTTATTTTATCCTAATACAATAACTCTTCCAATATTTAATTTTGGAACTCAACATTACAATGCAGTTTATGATATTTCTTATCCTGTAATTGTAACAATAACCGATCCAGATGCTTTTGAAGGACAAGGATTTGACTTTGTTATTGCTCTCGAAGCAAACATAAGAAATAATGAGCCACTAAAACTTGATACAGTCCAACTTTCTGCCCCGAATGTTTTTGAAGCATCCCAACTTTGTGATGAAATACAGAGAAACTCAGGAGAAATAACAGTAACATCAGAGCCAGACGCAGCAATTATGTTTAGCTGCATAGACGAAACCTGCACCATAGGAAGCACAGATGCTTCTGGACTATTGAAAGCTAACTTTCCAGTGTGTGCAGGAGGAATTGTAACTGCAGCAAAAAGCGATTATATTTCTTCATCAAGACAACTAACCACTTACTTGAATCAAGAAGGCGGAGCTGATATTCCACTTGCAAAAATAAGCGAGTTAAGAGCAACTGTGCAGAAAAAATTATTGCAAAGAAATTCTTTTGATGTTGCAAACAAAGATGCATGGAATTTAATCGATCAGCCAATTCCAATTTCATTTGAAGAGGAAGCAATTGTTCAGCTGCAAAGAAAATCTGCAGAGGATGATGAATTTGCAACAGGAACATCATACAAGCCAAATGAAGAATCAAAAATTAGAATTGCTCCCGGAACATATGATGTTTCAATTACTGTGCTTTCAAAGACTCCTCTTTTCATCCCAGCAAGAGAGCAATGTCCTACAATTGGACCTTGTGTAAGCATTCCTGAAATAAATTTAGAAACATATCAGTCTGCCGGACTTGTTTTGAAAGACTTAAAGATTACAAAAGACCAACTTGAAAAAGGGGAAATTGTGTTTTATGCAATTTCTCCTGACTTGCAAAGTATTCCAACAAGCGCGAGAAAAATAGAGGACATAGATGTGCTAAGCAAATATGAAGATTTAAGCCAAAGATATGAGGCAGATCTTTTGCCGGAGTTTAGATGAAAATAATGAGAATGACAACAATGTTAGTAATTTTGCTAGTCATGAGTATTCCTGCGATAAATGCACAATCATTAACCATAGTGCAATATTCTGGCGAAAATGGAATTGAGGGAATGTTTAATGCAAATTCAGACAGATGGAAAGTTATTGTTAATGCGCAAACTGCTTCAGGAAGTGCAATAAGTGCAAGACAAGTAAAGATAAACAATTTTAATTTCAATAATTGTGTGCTTAAAGAAGGAACAACTTATGAATGCAGCTATACTTCAAACAGATTTGGCCTTGGAGAGGGAACTTACAATCTAAAAGTTGATCTTTATCCTTTTGAAGGAGCATCGTCTTCTGTTGCAACACAGACAAAAAAATTAATCGGAGATGGCAGAAAGCCAGTTGCTGATAAATTAGCAATCATACAAAAAGGAAGCCAGGTAGAAATTGACTACAGATTTACTGATCCTTCCTCATCCACAATTCCTTGCTCTGGAATTTTAGATTTAGAAGTTGTGGAAGTTGGAACTTCAACAAAACTTTATTCTGAAACATTTAACACACCATCATGTGTTGTTGAGAAAAAATCTACTTTCCCGTATAAGGGGAAAGGTGATAGATCTTTGCTAATAAAAGTAAGAGACAGAGTTGGAAATATGTTTTCTGATGTAAGAAAGTTTACTGTTGATACAGGAAGACCAAAAATAGAAGTGAATACTTTTGTGTTTGGATTGGCGGATGGAAGTGAGATAGGAAATGCATTGCCAAGTAGGGATACAAAAATTTATGCAACTGTCCAAGTTACAGAAGATTTAGGAATTAGCACAATAACTGCTGACTTTAGTGAACTTGGAGGAAAACAAGAAAATGGAAAATGCGAAGCACAAGGAAAAGAAAAGTTTTTGTGCAGGTTTGACAATGTTAATGTAAGGCCAAGCACAAGCAAAATATACAACATAAAAATCACTGCAACGGATAAAGCAGCAAATTCTGATGTTGTAACAATTCAAAAAACAATCAACATTGATAATGAACAGCCAGAGATTACTGCAATAACTGCGGGGGCGAGTTATGGCGGTGAAGAATTCATAGGAAGAAAGGCAAACATTACAATAAGGTTTAATGAGCAAGGATCTGGAATTTCAAAAGAAAAGGTTGTGGCAAATCTTGGCGAACTAAATCCTCGTTTAACAAGTGCAAATCCTTCTAGTTGCTTTAGATCATCTACAGGATTTGACTGCGTTTATGAAAATATTGATGTTCTCACGTTTGCTAATAATGCAACAGTTAGATTGACAAGAGCTGCTGACAATGCAGGATTTACTGCGAAAGGAGTTTCTTCTCAAACATTCACTATAATTAACTTTCCACCAGAGATTGTTCAAGTAGATGGAAAACAAATTTCAATGCTTGCAATCGGGCCAGTAGGAATAACAACTTATGCAAAACAAGGAGATAAAATAAGCTTCAGAGTAAATTATACTTCAACAATTCCTGTTACTGCAAGTGGAGACTTTTCTTCAATAATGGGACCAACAGGGAAAAATGTTCCTGGATTTTGCAGGGAAACTTCGAGCATGGAAGGAGTAAAATATGGAGTCTGTTCTTTCGATGGTGTTGGTCCAGTTTATGAATCTTCAAACAAGGAAGTTAGCATTGCAATTAGAGATGCAGTTGGAAATAGCGCCGTAGCTTATGAAAGAATAAATATTTATGGCTCTGATGTAAGAGTTGTTCCTGACTTCTGGATAGTTGAGGTGGCAGATGTTGGTGTTGTAGATAGAGGAGTTGCCGGACTGATTAATCAGAGAGTTTATGTTCCGCTAATCATGGAAGCATCAGGAGTTTCTCCTTTAGAAGTTAAGGTAAGTGAATGCAGTGGAGATACTGCTTACTTAGTTCCCAATTCACCAAAGCTGATAAATAATATTGAAAGCAGCAGTCCATATTTGAAATTTGAATTTAAGAGAGCAGAATTTGAAAAAGATGTTTTGGAATTCCAATGCACTTTTGTGATAACTTCTTTGAGAGGAAATGCAGTTTTATTGCCTGAGTTAAAGACTGCCAATGTAAAAATTCTTGTTCAAGGGCAAGCAGGCAATACTCCAGATGCAACTGTGCAAAAACAAATCCAGGATGCAAAGAAAAAAGTTACTTCTGGCTGGCGCGGTTTGATTGGCAAACTAAATGAAATTTTGGAATGGGCAGAAAAAATTTGTAGAATTCTCAAGCTAATCGATTCTATAAGAGTTTTACTTATGGGCACAGAAACAGTTGTCTCCCCTGCGATCAGTGCTGCTGCATTAAATCCTATCAGTTCTTTTTTTGCAAAGCAAACAGCTTCAACATTTTGTAGAGCGAGCCAGACAGCAAGTGACCAAGAATGGTTTTTTACAGGAATGATAAAGTGGTGTAAATTCCTTGACTGCGATTATAGTGGATTTAAAGAAGGCGAAAGCAGTTTTGTCGATTTCTTCAGAAACAGACAAAAAGCATACGAACAATTTACTGGAAAATATCTTGACTTTGGTGGGCAGACTGCAAAATTGCAATGTAAACTTGGTTTGGCACCAAAACAACAATGTGAAAGATTGTTGAAAGGAGAAGAAGTTGGAGCATCTATAGTTTATCAAAGGCAAATGTTGGTCGGCCAATATGACTATAATCCAATGGACAACATAATTGTTGCTACAGGAACTTTGTGTCTTCCTGGAATCATAAGAAATTTACAAAAAGCAAGACAAATCGATTGTCAATACATTGATTGTCTGCAAACTCATGTTGCAGCAGGAATTCCAGAACAGGCATGCGGTGAATTGAAGCATTACCAATACTGCAAATATTATGTAGGCTCAATATTTAATGCAATTCCTTTCTTTAATTTCTGGGACAGTATCATGGGAAGAATTCAGGCGATAATTGCAAATCCGGCAACAATTTTGTTTTCAGGAATTCCAGGAACATCTTTCAAAGGAGTTCATGGCTACTGTCAAGAATGGTGTGATGCAATGGAAGCAGAATCAACTGGAACAACTGCAGGGCCTTTATTGCAAAAGCATGCTCTTTGCGTAGGAACAGCACTTGCAAACACTGCCGCACAAATCTACCAATCATATGAAGCAATAAGCAAAGGCTTCGACTTCAAAGTAAGAGATTATTGTGAGCAAGTAGGTGTAGAATGAAGAAACAAAATATTGCAATGTTGATTGTGATGGTTTTGTTAGTCACAATTATTTTTGCTGAAGAAGATTCTTCACCACGAGAAGGATCAACAGGAAGCAGTGGGGGAGGTGGACAAGGAACCTCCACTCATACACCTAGTCAAAGAGAATTTGTGTTCCAAGTTACAGTTGGTGAAGGAAAAGACGCACGAACTGTTGAGAGAAGAATAGCAGCAGAAAATGAAGCAGCAGCAAGAGATGAATTGAATATGCAACTGAATGTTCTTAGAAGCAGATTTGGGGAACATGTCCGTTTTGAATTATTGCATGAAGCCACAACGGGAACTGTTGTAAGAACAGAAAGAACTACAGAAACAACTCAAAACCAAGTTATTGTGGCAGAAATAAAAGAAGGAGATGTTTCTACAGGATTTTATGAAGTAATTGTAGGAGGCACAAGTTTAGGCAGGCCCTTTATAAGCGAAGAGGAAGCAAAAACTTATGCAGATGCAATAAGAAGAGCATATGAAACTTTGTGTGAGGGAACTCCTGATGCAAGCTGTATATCTGAACAA
>JAWCRX010000029.1:0-8244 GCA_038869035.1 Candidatus Woesearchaeota archaeon
CAAAAACAACAAAAATGCAGTTTTAGAAAAAATAAAAATTAATGACTTGAAATCTTCGCCAGTTGTTTTGAAATATGATGATATGAAATTTTCAGATGAATTAAACAGATGCCTAAGAATCTGGCCACAGGATAATGACACTGAGGGCTTCTTTATTAGCAAGATAAAAAAATTAACAAATGATTAGTAAATTAGTTTTTTCGTTGCTAAGGTAAGGAAGAATTGGTCTCTATTCTGCAATACTCACGCAATAAATTTATACTTCTAATTCATCACAAAGTTTAAATATATTCCTCAGGAAAAAAGAGGCAGGTGGGCTCCTTTGGAGCTCGCCTGTAAAAAAAAGATGGTGCGCGTAGCAATTAATGGGTTTGGAAGAATAGGAAGACAAGTTTTACAAGCAGGCATAAATGATCCTGAAATAGAATGGATAGCAGTCAATGACTTAACTGACACTCATACACTTGCTCATCTTCTAAAATATGATTCTGTTTACGGAAAATTTCCTGGCACAATTGAAGCACTTGATTCAATATTAAAAGTAAATAATAAAGAAATAAAAGTCGTGAGGGAAACAGATCCTACAAAATTGCCTTGGAAAGATCTTAAAATTGACATCGTTGTAGAGAGCACAGGAAGATTCACAAAGGCAGAAGAAGCAAGAGCTCACATAAAAGCAGGGGCAAAGAAAGTTGTTATTTCTGCCCCGGCAAAAGGAAATGACATTACGATTGTAAAAGGAGTGAATGAGCATCTTTTGCAATCAAATCATACAATAATTAGCAATGCTTCCTGTACAACAAATTGCTTAGCTCCAATGGTAAAAGTGCTTAACGACAATTTTGGAGTTGAAAAGGGATTTATGGTTACAGCACACTCATATACTGCAGACCAAAGATTAGTTGACGGCCCCCATTCTGACTTAAGAAGGGCAAGAGCAGCTGCACAATCAATTGTTCCTACAACAACAGGAGCTGCAAGAGCAGTTGCAGAAGTAATTCCAGAACTAAAAGGAAAATTAAACGGCTTTGCAATAAGGGTTCCTGTAATATGCGGAAGCATTGTAACTTTTACTGCATCATTAAAGAAGTCAACAACAAGAGAAGACATAAACAAACTGTTCAAAAGTGTTTCAGAACACGAATTGAAAAACATCATCGAATACACAGAAGAACCTCTTGTCAGCAGAGATATTTTAAGAAATTCTCACAGTTGCATCTTTGATGCACTTTCAACTGATTTAATTGAAGGAAACTTTGTTTCAGTCTCAGGCTGGTATGACAATGAATGGGGCTACTCAAATAGGATGGTTGACATCATAAAAATAATTGCGAGGAAGATGTAAATGGCACATGTAAATTATGTCTGTGAAAAATGTGGAAAATTTTATCACAAGCACTACAACAAATGTCCACAGTGTGGATCACAGTTAAAAGTAAGGTGTGCTGGTTGCCATCACAAATTAGAAGAGTGTATTTGCAACTAAAATGATTAAGATGTTTTCTATTGACAACTTTGATGTCAAGGATAAAATAGTCCTTATAAGAACAGATTTTAATGTTCCTTTGGATGAACAAGGCAACATCACAGATAACAAAAGAATAGTTGCTTCTCTCCCAACAATAAAAGAGCTTCTTAAAAGAGGAGCAACAGTAATTACGATGTCCCATCTTGGAAGACCTGATGGGAAAAAAGTGAAAGAATTGCAAATGGACAATGTTGCAAAAGAGCTTGCAAAAGAGCTTGAAGTGCCTGTAAAAAAGTTGGATGATTGCCTTGGTCAAAAAATAAAAAAAGAGATCCAAAAGAAAAATTATTGTGTTTATGTTATTGAAAATCTCCGATTCCATAATGAAGAAGAAGCCAATGATGAAAGATTTGCAAAAGAAATTGCGGAGCTCGGAGATTATTATGTCAATGATGCCTTTGGCACTTGTCATCGAGCACATGCATCTGTCGTTGCAATTACTAAATTCCTTCCAAGCGCAACTGGTTATTTGCTGGAAAAAGAGATATCAAATCTATCAAAAGCGCTTAAGCCAAAAAAACCATTTGTTGTCATTCTTGGAGGAGCAAAGATTAGCGATAAAATAGGAGTAATTCAGAATCTTAAAGCAACTTCATTCTTAATTGGGGGAGCAATGTGCTTTACTTTCCTTAAAGCTCTTGGAAAAGAAGTTGGAAAGTCAAAAGCTGAAGAAGATAAGATTGATTTCGCACAAAAAATGATGAAAAAGAAAAATGTTGTGCTGCCAGCCGATGTTGTTGTTGCAGATGACAAAGAAAATCCTACTAAAGTCCAAACAGTTAATGTTGACAGCATCCCAAAAGACACGATTGGACTTGATGTTGGAGACAAAACTGTTTCCTTATTTAAAAAAGAAATCAAAAAAGCAAAAACAATTGTCTGGAACGGTCCTCTTGGTTTGTTTGAGAAAAAGCCATTTGACAAGGCAACAAGAGAAATTGCAAATTCGCTTAAAAAAAGCAAAGCAGAAATAATTATTGGCGGCGGAGATACAATTGCAGCAATAGAAAAATTAGGAATAAAAAAAGACAATATTCATATTTCTACTGGAGGAGGAGCTTCACTTGAATTTTTAGAAGGAAAAAAACTTCCTGCAATAAAAGCATTAGAAGAAAATTTTTCCAAGTACAGAAATAAAATTTATAAACTAAAAAAATAGAAATATGTTGGGCGGAGCAACTTTGGAGGTGAGGAATGCTTCGGCATTTTTCATTGTCTTCGGACAATCTAAGGCTCAGATGCCCAAAGAGAGGTGAAAATGTGCCTGTAACTCTGTCAGACAACGAAATAAAATCAATAGAAAATCAAATAAGAGATGCAATAAATGATTTGACAGTTTTTCAGGAAGAATACGACATTCCTGAAGAAGCTGTTGAAGATCTAAGATCAAAGCTTGAGAACATTGCAAAAAGAGTGGGTAAAGCAATGTAATTAACGGCGCCGCGAGGATTTTCACATAAGACCTGCGGTCCTATCACCCTGCATGCTACATTCGATACGCTCAGTAGCATAATTTAACGGCGCCGCGAGGATTTGAACCCCGGATCTCGCGGACCGCAACCGCGCATTTTATTTGCTCGCAAGCAGCAAGCTGCAAGCACCAAGCTAAACTACGGCGCCACAAGGTTTAAAAGAGGAAGATTGTTTTTAAACTTATACTAATCTGAGGTGATAAAATGGAGACAAAACAATTGTTACAGATAAATGCAGTGGTTTTTGGAATTGTCGCTTTATTGCATTTATGGAGAAGTTTTGCTGAATGGCCAGCACAAATAGGTGATTTTATGCTGCCAGTTTGGGCAAGTTATATTGCTGTCATAGTTGCTGCATGGCTTGCGTATGCAAACTACAGCGCAAAATAAATTTTTTATTTTACTTTTTTTTTCTTTGAGAGAAAAATAACTCTTCGATTTCTTCTATTGTGGAAATTTCACTTACTGGCTTGTCATCCCTTAATTTGATAAAACGAGGAAATCTTAATGCGTATCCGCTTTTGTATGTTGGTGACTTTTGGATTTCTTCATAGCCGACTTCAATAACAATCTGAGGCTTTAACCTTACTTCCTTACCTTTTTCGCTGACAATTAGTGGTTTGAGGAACTCAGTCATTTGTTCAAATGAAGTTCCTTCCTCGCTTTTCTCTTTTAATCCAGTAGAAACTTTTCCAATCTCAACTATGTTGCCATCCTCATCCTGGCAAGCAACTGTGTAAGAAGAAAGCCATTTTGCTCTTTTTCCTTCTCCCCACTCTGCTCCAGTTATGGCTAAATCCAGAGTTTCCATTATTGGCTTTATTTTTACACCATAGCCAACTCTGCTTCCTGGTTTGTATGGAGCATCTAAGTTCTTGCCCATTATTCCTTCATTGCCGAGCGAGAGCGCTTCTTTGTAAAATGCATTTGCTTTATTTGGATCATTTGTAATTAGTTGTTTTGCCAGCTGAATTTTTTGTGGAATTTCCTTTATCAACCGTTTTAATATTTCTCTTCTTTTTTTGAATGGTTCTTTTAACACACTTTTTCCTTCTACTTGAATTACATCAAATACATTCACAACAACAGGAATCTTTTGCACCATCTCTTCTATGTTGTATTTTCTTTTTATTCTTTGAGAAATCTGTTGGAATGGAAGCCATCGTTTTGTTTTTGGATCGATGCCGATAACTTCAGAATCAAAAATAAATTCATTTGCAGCAATATCCTCTTTCACTAATTTTACAACATCAGGAAATTGCTTTGTAACATCCTCTAAACGACGAGTAAATAATTTTACCTCTTTCCCTTTTTTGCACAACAACAATCTAAAGCCGTCGTATTTGTATTCGAATGCTGCCGGCTTTCCCAATCTTTCAAATGCGTTCTCAATATTTTCTGCTTTTTGATAAAGCATTACTTTTATTGGCGTTAATGGATCAAGGGAAATATCTTCTATACCCTTCAATCCAGATTCAGCTAATTTTTGTGCAACAATCCCAAAATCATTCGACAAATCAAGTGCTTCTTGTACAGTTTCAAGCATTTGATTGTATAATGTTCTGGGATCTTTTGCTTCTATAATTACATCTTGCTTTAATTTTTTTATTTCATCAATGGAATCTGCCTTTATTGTCTTCTTTTTTATCTTTGCTTTTTTTATATCTATATTATTTCCGCAACTAAGGCATTTTTTTACTCCAGGCATTAGTTCGCCACAATTACATTGATAGAAAATTTCCTTTATCTTTGGTAAATAAGCCCAAACAAGCGCATCTCTTAAAGCTCCTTCTCCTACGCCCACTCTTAAATCCTCTAAAACAACCCTTACAACATACTTTGCTTCTAATGGCTTTGCACTTGACAGCAGCTCTGCAAGCAATTTTACTTTTCTGTCAACTGAGCCAACACCCTCTGCTTCAGAAATTGCAATTAAGTTGTCCATTACTTTTTTTACAACTAATGGCTGAGTCATCAATGTAACTTGTTTTTTCTTTTTGATGAATGCTTCTGCAACTAAACCAAGGTCTCCTGTCTTTGCCCATTCTTTTTCTATCTGTTCTGAAGAAATTCCTGTTGCAACAGAAATAGATTTTATCACAAGCTTTGCTGCCATGCCTATCTTTCTTTCATCCCACTTTGGAAACACCCTCCCCTGCACTAGAAGAAGGATTCTTGACAATTCCGTTGTTGTGGTTTTCTCAAGCAACTTTGCAATAAAGTAAGTTTTTTCCAGACGCTTAGAAGTCTTTTCGAGTTTCTCATAAATTGCAGCAAGATCGGCGTATAACATGGTAAGTGAATGATAAGGGTGTTTTTAAGTCTTTTCGAAACGAAGTTTTGAAGAACCAAAAATCCAAAATTGGATTTTCGCTGTCTTTGTGCACAACCTTTATAAATAATCACGTCAATAAAAATCCCATGGACACATTAAGTGCAATTGCAAAAAGGAGGTCAGTAAGGCGTTACAAAAACGTCCCTTTAGAATGGGAAAAGCTTTCTCTAGTATTAGATGCTGGCAGACTAGCTCCCAGCGCAGGAAACCTTCAAAGCTGGAAATTTATTGTTGTTCAGGAACAAAGCAGAAAAAACGAAATTGCAGAAGCCTGTTTGGAAGAAATGTGGATTGCAGAAGCTCCTGCAGTAATTGTAATTTGTGCAGAGCCAGAGAAACAAGAGCATTATTATGGCATAAGAGGAGAGAGACTTTATTCTATACAAAATTGTTCTGCTGCTGCACAAAACATGCTAATAGCTGCAACTGCTCTAGGTTTGGGAAGCTGTTGGGTAGGAGCATTTGATGAAAACAAAGTTCGCGATATCTTAGCAATTCCTACTGAAATTCGTCCACAAATAATAATCACTATTGGCTATGCCGCTGAACAACCAGAAGAACCACAAAAATATCCGCCAGAAACAGTTGTTTACTTTGAAAGTTGGCGAGGTAAAATAAAAGATGTTCCTTTTGTTATGGGCTGGTATAGCATCAAGATGCAGCAAATGATGGACAAGTCAAAACAAATGGCAATGAAAGCCGGCAAATCAATGGTAGAGAAAGCAAAAGAAATGATAAAAAAGTAACTAAAGTTTGTCACTTAATTCTCTTCTATCTTCTAACATAAGTCTTACTGCTCTTTTGAAGATTTCTTCAGGAATACGAGGACTAATCACATATCCATGAGATGACAAATATTCTAACATATTTTGATTTATGCCTGTAGTATAAACAAGCAAAAATGGAGTTCCGGGAAAATCTCTTTGAGAAAAAATTCCAAGATAGACGCCAGCATCTCCTCTTGGGGGAGAATCTTCATATGGCTTTCCTTTTGTGCATGCTGCAACAAGTGCAAATCTTTCTTCACGCATCGCTGCTAAAAGCGCTTCTCTGTCAGAATAAATTATTACTTCACATCCGGCTCTTTTGAGAGCTGCCTCAACCATTTCTGTGTCTTGGCTGTCCTTTAACAACGCTGCTTTTTTTGTCATTTCTCTTATGCCACTAATCTTCTCTCAAGACTCTGTTGTTGAGATTGCTTTTTTTGAGAAGCAAAATGATCTGCAAATAAAATTCCTTGTCCATTTAATTCTTCTACGAACTCAATGAACGAAGACAAATCAGTTTCAATATCATTGGGATCAAGAATTCTTATTCCTCTTTCCCTAAGATAATCAATAGATGCTCTTGATCCTCCATTGTCAATGCCTGCAATAGCAACACTTGGATGATTGGCTAAAAGATATCTCCCAATATCAAAGGCTAAATCAGAATAACCTCCACCGATAAATCTTCTTGCTCTTAGTGCAAAAAGAGCAATATGGAATTCTTCTTTGCCATATTCATCTTTCATCCTGCTGAGAAGATGCTGAACATTGTTAAACAAAACAGGAATATATTTGTTGTCTCTTATTGCCAAAGAAATTATTTCCGCCTGTGGGCTAGCAGGATACAACAAAGCAATCTTTCTTAGTTCTCTCGGCGCACCATAAAAAAGCATTCATCATCACTTTGTTATTACTTTAGCGACTGTAATGCCTCTTGGGTTTCCCCAAGAAGGCAAAAGGGATTTTGCCTTCTCCTAGTTTCAGGGGTGGTTTTGAGAAAAGAGTTTGAAGGCAAAACCATCACTTGCGTGACTATGATTTAATTAAATCATCTCCAAGCCCAAATCTTTGTTGAGCTTTGCTGTTTGGGGAGTTGGCTTTCTTGAGTCAACTTTGCCCAAAATCCATGGCGACTTAACGCCTGTGATAATTGTCATTACAGTTAGCTGACCTTTCATGTTGTCATTTACCCTAGCTCCCCAAATGACGTTTGCGTCGTCATCTAAGGTTTCAGTAACGATCTCTCCAATTCTATTGACTTCTTCAAGAGTCATATCTGGACCACCAGAAACGTGAATTAAGGCGCCCGTAGCACCTTCATAGCTTATTTCCAATAAAGGATTTGAAAGAGCTCCCTTCACTGCTTCTTCTACTCTATTATTAGTATCAGAGCTTCCAACCCCAATAGCTGCTACACCACCATTACTCATGATTGCTTTTACGTCAGCAAAATCCAAATTAACTAAACTTGGAATTGCAATAGTTTCAACAATTCCTTTTATCATTGTAGAAACAAGCTCGTTTGCAACTGCAAATGCTTGCTGAATTGGCAAGTTTCCTGCAATTTGCACCAATCTGTTGTTATCAATTACAACAACGGTATCACAAACATTTCTTAGTTGTTGTAATCCAAACTCTGCCTTGTCAATTCTTGCTCTTTCAATATTAAATGGCATTGTAACTGTACCAATAACAATTGCACCGGCATCTTTAGCTGCTTGAGCAACAATTGGAGCAGAGCCTGTACCTGTTCCTCCACCCATTCCTGCACAAACAAACACCATGTCTGCTTCTTTTAGAACTTCCTTAATCTCATTTATTGATTCACGAGCTGCTTCCTCGCCTTTTCTTGGAAATCCTCCACAACCAAGTCCTCTTGTTAGCTCTTTTCCAATCAAAAATTTTCTATCAGACTGAGAAACATTTAGGTGTTGTTGATCTGTGTTGCAGGCAATTATTTCCGCACCTTTAACACCTTTTTTGTAGAGCCAGGTAACCATATTATTCCCTGCCCCTCCAGTTCCAATAACTTTAATTTTAGCCTGACCAACATCAAAACTTTCCTGTTGTTGTTCTGCTTGCTTCAACGCATTTTCCACAATAAAATCCATTTTCACTCCCTCCTTTGTATGCTACAAAATA
>JAWCRX010000030.1:0-8207 GCA_038869035.1 Candidatus Woesearchaeota archaeon
CAAGCTCTTTGGCTATTGGATCCTTTTGCATGAATCTCTGCCACATCATTTGCGCAGAACATTCATTAAATTTTATGTCGACAAATTTTGAATATTTTGTTAATATGTTTTTATAGGAATCATCTGTTTTTGCATGAGTATTCCAGTAATAAATTGTATTTTGTTTGCTTATTTCCGCTAATAATTCATTCAAATCAAATACTTCAGCAGGAGGAAAGTCAAGCACAAATATTACAGAATTCATTTCTTTTTTTAGTTGCTCAAATTCCTGTTGCGAGTTTTGATAATTAATTATTTTTAGCGAGAAGTTGTATTTTTTAACATGGGCCATTCTGGCCAATATGGCAGCGCTAGCTAAACCATCTAATCCCTCATAACACAAAACCACCAGTTTCATGCTGATGGGAAGTTGTTATTTTATATAAACCTTATAGATTTATAAAAGAAAAGAAAAAAGCAATTCTATTGCCAGCGTGGGACAATCCGGTACTCCGCCCGCCTTGAGAGCGGGTTGCCGCAAGGCTCTCCCGGTTCAAATGTGCCAAAGGTTCAACCCTTTGGCTTGAAAATCCGGGCGCTGGCGTAACTTTTTTATACTGTTTTTACTGTAATTTTTCAGAAAAGAGGTGATTCCATGGAGCATAACTGTAACTATAACAAAGTTGAGCTTCTTGCACGCGTTTCTGACCTAATATGGGTCATAGAAAAGCATTACATCCAAGATGCTAAAAAAGAGGGCCATCCATTGTGTGCAGCAGCATATCAGGAAATTGCTGATGACTTAAAGAAACACAGGAAGAAACTCACCGAAGCAATAGTTGGTCTTGCAAAAGAAGGCAAGTTCAAATAAGTTTTTATACTCTTTTTTCTTTTATTTTCTTTTGGAGGTGTTCAATGAAAAACAAAATCATATTCATAATTTTGCTATTGTTGGTTGTTGCGTGTCAAAAACAACCAACTCAAGAAGAAATTGAAAGAGCAGTTCCAAAAGAAACTCCAATTGTTACTGAAGTAATTAAGGCTCCTGAAGAAGTGGTGGAGAAAGTTACTGTTCCTGAAGAAGTTGCAGAACTAACAGAAACAAAAGTCCTCTATAAATACGGGAATTTACGTTCTCAAAATCGTCAAACAGTTGGGAATGTGAAGATTAACCTAATCAAACGTGGAAAAGAGGAGTTTTTTCTTGTTGATTTAATTAATTTTGATATGAAAATTTTCAAAGGCGATAACATAGAAAAAATCCACATTTATCTTTCTGGCGATTCAAACCCTAAAAACTTAGATGTTGTAAAAAGAGCATACTTCGATCTTGGAAAACTTCAGACAGTTTCTGGATTCAACAGCTTTACTTTATCCGCAGGCGTAGATGTGAGCAAATATCGCTCTCTCGTAGTTGTTCAAGAAGATCCAGAGTCCTTGTTTGCTGTTGCAACTCTTGTAGAGCCAGAAAAGCCAGACGCTAAAATAGGATGAAGAAAAATCATTGGCTTGACTTAATTGGATATTTTCTTATTTTGCTTTCTTTTGTCAGTGGCTTTTTATGGCTAGAGATGGCTCACTAGTTTATTTTTTTTGGCTGAGCAATCATATCTCTTTTTTCATTGGATTGGCAATACTTTTCAAAAGCTCCTTTTGGCTAACAGCAGAGCTTTCCATTGCTTTTGTCGGCGAACTTGGCTGGATTGTTGACTTTCTTTCAAAATTAATTTTTGGAGTCTATTTGTTTGGCTCGACAGAGTACATGTTTTCTCCAACATATCCGACAACTTTGTACTGGGCCAGTATGAACCATTTGATAATACTTCCTTTTGGTTTAGCTGCTTTATTTTTGCTCAAGAAAGCTGATAAGTTGCTTGGAAAGGTGCTTTGTTGCATGGCATTTTTTACTTCTAATCTCTTTTGCCTTTGGCGTACAATATAATTTAAACTGCGTCTATAATCCCTGTATCACTTGGCTACCAACATTTTTTGGCTATTCTCTTTTATGGCCAATCATTTATTTTGTTGTTTTTGTTTATCCAGTGAATTTATTGTTGTGAAAATAGAAAAGTTTAGCTTGGTTCTTGACAAAAAAGAAACTGTTGATGATTTTCATGTTTATCTTACACAAAAAAGCTTTCCAAAAAATATTGAAGAAATAAGAGAAGGCTTTATCGATTTAGGAAAATTGCAAACATCTGGTAATATGAGCTATGAAGCAAATGTAGAAGATATTTATCCCTATAATGCAATTGTTATTTACAACATTAAAACAAACAAGATTTTTGCAATTGCTTCTTTGCAATATCCTCTTATATAAGTCTCTCTCCAGTTTCTAAATCTGTAATATGAATAACATTCACGGGACAAGCTTCTGCAGCTTGCTTTAGTTCTTCTAATTCATCTTGATCTAATTCAAGAATAATTTCTTCTTTTTTTGGCGTCTTTTTTGCTCCTTCTTTGATCATGGTTGCCTTATTTTCATTGTCCATCTGAAACAAATATGGCGAAACAACTGTACATGCACCTGCTCCAATACAACTTTCTCTTTCATATTCAATTTTGTATTTCTTTTTTGTCATAAATACGCCCTCACCGGGACTTTCACCGCTTCTTCGCATGTTTGTGGGCTTGAGCGTAGCGAAACCCATGCATCTTTGCTCACTTTCCGCGAGAAAGTGTTTTGAACCCGGGTCACAGCCTTGAGAGGGCTGTGTGCTTGACCGGCCTACACTATGAGGGCATGAGTGTAATGAATGCCTTTCTTTCTTGTCCCTTCTTTGAAAAGAAGGGCTGTGGGTACACTATGAGGGCATTAAATAAAAGTTTTCTGAATTCTTTAAAAATCTTCTCTATTGTGCAAATTTTCAATCATTTTTTAAACCAAAATTTATTGCCACAATTATGCTTAAGAAAACCCTCTGCGGAATTGTTGCAGGATCAATGGTTGCATGTGCGCCTTCAAGTGAACAAATACTAAGAGAAAGAAGACAACATATTCGTTATGATTCCTTTTCGGATACATTTCTTTCTTATCCATGGCAAGGAATCTATCCTTCATCTATTTATTTTGAGAATGCAGGATTTCCAAAACATATCGATCTTCCAAGAATAGGCAAGAGAGAATTCGTACAATTATCTTTTAATGAAAGATTCAAAAAAAGACATCCTAGACTTTGCGACGCTTTAGACCCTTATTTAGATCTAAATTCTATAAATGGAGATTTGATGTTTGTCTATTACGATAAAAATAATCGCTTGCTAATCTTTGAGCTAGATCATTTTATTCCAGAGCATCCCTTTATTGTGAGAGCAGTAGCTAAATCAAGGATGAATCTAAGCAGATATTTCAAATAAACAAAAAACCACTATTCTTAAAAACAACAAAAAATTCGCCTTTTTATGATAACTGGATTAGAATTGTTGCTTGGTGCAAATCTTGCAACAGCTCCTGTGTGGAATGGAATAGGATGGAGCGATACTGAAATAGGAAGGCATGAAACTTTTGCAGTTTCTCTTCCTGTAGGTACACATCTTCCTCTTTCTATTGATGATGATGGTCCTCCATCTCCTCCACCAGCAAGATTTGCTTATGAAGCAAACTTTAACAGATTAAGAGTCATCAGAAGCCGCATAGATAGGCACGATTCTGATCCTCTTGTCGATAATACGACAATTGCCAATCATTTTCGTCTTATGAGATATGAAGATGCAAGATTATCTCTTAGCAGAGCTCACACTAATGTAGCTGATCTGTCTTCATCTTTAGATGACTTTGTTTTTAGAAGAAGCTTAAAACAAACTTCCCGCAATGTAGTTCTTTTTGGCTTTGATGATCCTTCTTATCCTGAGCATGTTGAAACAAGATTTTTAGCATCAATGATGGCAGCATCTGAGAATTATTTTGCAAAAGAAAATCTAAGTTTGAGCCTAAATTTCTATTTCTTGTTATTAGACCATAATCTGGATAGGAATTATCAGTCAAGACATTACTGGGCTAATGAATTAGTTAGAAATCTTAGAATAAATCCAAGAAAGCCAAGCATTGTTCTTTACATCGCTGATGAGCCAAGAAGAGAATTTACATTAGAAAGCAATGATTGGAACAGGGAGTATGAACGCTTAAACCAAGCAATAAAAAATGAGTTCTTTCCTTTTGGTCACTAATACATTTCTTCGCCATATTTGTATATCAAAAATGACTCATGCAACAAATTTACTTAGCTTTCAAATTCTTTGACTTTCTTTTTTACCTCTTTTAAAAGAACATCAATATATAATCTGATTTGGACTTTTATTTCATCAAATTCAAGCTCCTTAAATTTTGTACAAATATAAGCAAAAAGACACTGATGATTTTCCGATTTGATTTTACTGAATTTTAATTATGCTCCAATCTATTTTTTCGACAGGAGTGTTTTTCAATAATTTAAACTTTTTGTCAAATAACCGCACAAATCCCCGTCATATTTTAGTTAGCAAATGATTTTTTAAGATGTATGCTTTAGAATAAATTGCACTCTTTCTATTATTAGGAGTTGCACTCTGTGCAAATTTTGCCAAAAGCTTGAGTTAAGTTTCTTCATTGTGTAATGAAGAGCAGATTTGCTTGGGCATCAGATGCCAAACAAATCACATAACTCTTTAGTCCTGACATAAGAAAGTCTACACTATGCTCTGATGAACAGAGCATGAAGATGCTCAATAAATTCGTAAGTCTTTGGTCCAAAATGGTGCAACCATCTTGGTTGCTTAGCAGTCCTTAACAAACGCTTAAGTTTTTGTATTAGTCTTTCTGTTTTCTTCATGGGAGATACTACCTCTCACCCCAATAGCCTAACGGCTATTGGTGGTTATAAATTTTGAGATTTAGGATGAAGTCTACTAATCCAATCCATAGACAAATAAGAATGGTTGTTTTTCTCTTGCTTCATGTGGTTGCTCTACAACTACTGCTCCATCATTAAAGCGTGTTCCAAAAACATTGCCGTCAAACTCTCTTAATTGTGTTAAATCATAGTCATCTTCATTTGCAAGCGAAACAGCTTCCTTAGCTTCATCATAAACTAGCTTTATTGGAAGATAAAGTTTTGTTTCAAAAAAAGGGAATTTTATTGAAGTTCCTTTCTTTTCATTCAATATTATTTCTTTTTTCCACATTATTGTTACATCGCTTTTTCCAAAAACAACAGAAGCAGAAGGTTCACCAGAAAAAGAAAATTCTGCTCCTCGATCAATAAACAGTTCATAATCAATGCATTTGTCAACATTTGAAGCAATGTGTTTCTCAAGCTTTATCCGTGCATCAGGCTCAAGAGCAATTAGATCACTTTTTTCTTTCAACAAAGCATAATTAGTGTTAAAGTAAGGATTTTGTATAAATTCAGAGTGTAAATCCATATCAGCAGTATATTGCCCCATTCTATATAATCCATCTGCAGCAGTTTTTTGTATGCAATCCTCTACATAAGATTTGAAAGCTGTTGGCAAATCCTGCTGCGGAACGCTGGCTTTTACATAAGTCAATGCATAAAGTATGAATCCTATTATTATTGCAATAACAATTCCAAATATGATATAGATGGTTACTTGCCCTCTTTTTTGCATCATTTAATCGTCAGGTTTTTATTATATAAACTTTGCTCAACAATTGTTGCCACTGTGGGACAATCTGGTACTCCGGCGGTCTCGAAAACCGCTTGCCGAAAGGCTTTCTCGGTTCAAATCCGGGCAGTGGCGTAAAGTTAAATACCCTGGCAAGTTATATACTTACTATGACTACTACAATAGTAAGCAAAGATCTTCTGAAGAACTGAAGACAAGAAAATTATATAGAAAGGAATCTTACGAAGAAGTAATTCGTGACTTGCCGGAAGACACACTTGAAATAAACAAACAAACGAAAAAAAGCTAAAATTGCAAGAAAACAGTATAATCAGGGCAAAATTCGCAGTCTTGACTCAATAAGAAAGGAGTTAAAACTTTAGATGCAGCAAATTAACATTGCTCCACATCCAGCACAATGATACTCCCTTTCTTTTTGTTATCCGTATATTTGTCAGTAAAGGCCATCTCTGTGCCTTTCTCTCGCAATATTCTGTATTGTGCTGGCGTTAGTTTCTTTTTTCATTCTTCTTCTGTTTGAGGCATCTTTTCCTTAGAATTGAAAATCGAAAGAAGTATTTATACTTTTGTCAGGTAGCCTATCGGCTACCGAGGGTTAAAAATTTTGAGATTTTCAACGCTGCCTCAACTCAAATTTATGGTGGATCCTGCAAAAAGGATTTTCATACATGATGTACGCTGCCTCTATTTGTGCTTTTGTTATTCTTTTAGGATTTTTTATTGGATTTCTATTTTGAGAGCATACAAACGCAATAAATTCCCTGTACATTGCAGAGCTTATTTCCCTTTTGCTTAGCTGAAAGAGATACTCACGTGCCTCCTCTTCATCCAGGACGACATTCCCATTTTTTCTTCTCTCAACAACCTCACGAAAATATCTTATAATCTCACCCTCATCCTTTTTTCTGATGTATTCAATTTTGTCATAAGTAAGAATTGGAATAAGGCAGACCTCATATGCTCTTCTGAAGTCTTGCTGTTTTATCGTAGGAAACAACTTCTTAATCCTATCTTCAAGTTTCACTTTTGCAACTATGTTTGGTGCACGCATCACTATCAAACTTCACAGTTTTTGTCTGCTTTTTAAAGATTTTGAAAAAATGAATGCTGGTGGCAGTGGACATACTAGACAAGTCACCCAAAGAAACAAAATGTCCAGTGGATCCTTAGCGGATCGCTATGCTAGAAACAAGGACAAACATCGCTGTTGGCATTAAAGAGGAAAAAATGGGGAAAGAAATAATCGCAGTTGGCTAAGAGACAATTAATGGCAAGATTCATACAGTTAGAGGCAAGCAAATAATCCTTGATAAAGATTTGGCATGATCCCTCATCTTAATAAAGAAATAAGAAAGATAGGAAGTACTGTTTGTCCACTTCACAATGTGTACCTCAACAGCGTTAAAAATGTAGAAAAATTTGTGTCTATTATGGGATTTTCTAATTTCAAGCACATAAACAAATACTACCTGGAAAAACATGGTTTCTACAAAAAGAAAAATATGCCGGTACCGAGATTTGAACTCGGGGCTTCATCGTTATGAGCGATGCACTCCAACCAGGCTGAGTTATACCGGCAATAGAAGAAAAAAGATTAAGAATCCTTTTAAATATTCCTGCTAATATTATTAGCAATTTGTGCCATTTCTTCTTTTGATATTTGCTTGATGTTTTTCAAATCAATTAAGGCTCCATGGCCATCATTGCCAAATCTTGGTACAAGATGAACATGAGAATGGGGAACTTCATTTCCCATGATAAAAGAAACCACATAGTCAATATTGAAAGTTTTCTTCAATGCGTTTGCAATCTTCTTTACAATAATTCCTTGCTTCTTTGTTAGAGTATCATCAACATCCCACACCCACCTGAAATGCTTCTTTGGCACGACTAAAGTATGGCCTTTGTTCCTTGGAGTTATATCAAGAAAAGCCAAGAAGTCTTTATCCTCATATACTTTGTAGCTGGGAATCTCTCCCTTTGCTATTTTGCAAAAGATGCAGTTGTCCATATGATTAGGATTTTGTTTCAGTATTTATTGTTTTCTAACATCTTGTAACTATGCCGTGTTGAAGTTTGGATAAATGGAGAAGGCTCAACAACAAGAAAAAATGCTTTCAGCTTTAGCAACCCGGAGTTAAACCCTTCAAATCTTACGCAGACGGAATAATTTTAGATCGAGATGGCAGGAGATTTGCAAGCGACTACACAAATTTAACAGATGCTTTGTGTGTTGTAGACGGTTTTTACATACCGCTTTGTAGGCATCAATAAATCAGACATAATATAACTAAAAGAGCCTTGAAGGATGAGAAAATGAAAATGCAACTAAGAATGAAACTCTTATGGCTGTGATATGTACAAATGCTTTTGCTTTTATGGCAATAGGCATTTCTTTTTCAAAGTGCCGATAGGAGCGATAGCGGATAATTATCTTAATAAGTGGACACCTCGGGACTTCCAAATCAAAGCTTTTGCTTTTGACATATTTGAACCCGAAGCCTCCCCAACGCCAATGGGGCGTTATACCGGATTTAACTAGGTGCCCAATAAGAAAAAGTAACTATAATTGTTTTTATATAGATTCCTACTTTGGCGTCAGT
>JAWCRX010000031.1:0-8024 GCA_038869035.1 Candidatus Woesearchaeota archaeon
TCTCTTCTTCTTTTATGGGGATAGATTCTTCAAATGTAATTTTTAATGGCTCTAATTTTTTTGGCGGGTTTTCTTTCAATATTTGAGAAGCAATTTTGTCGAGGAAGGATTTTCCCTTTGGAGTTGCAATCCTTCCTTTTTTTCCATATTTGTCAACCTGCTTTACAAAGCCTGATTTTTCGAGTTGTTGCAAAATTTTTCTTATGATGCTACCAGATCCTTTTTTAGTTGTTTCTGGTTTATAGCCTCGATCTTCTCTGCCGCCATATTTTGTTCTTAACTTTTGAGTCCCTATAGGGCCAAGCCTATAAACCGTTCTTAAAACAGCAGCACTTCTCACATACCACCAGTCTTTCCTTGCTGGAACTCTTGATTTATGCACTCCGGTCTTTGCAAAAATGCTCCAAGCTGGAGGAGAAACTATTTTAGCTTTTTCAAGTTCTTTTGCAGCTCTTTCAATAAGCATGTTTGGATCTACATCATATATTGTTGCCATTTTTGTTGTGTCACGCCTTGCGGCGTTAGAATCGCTTCATGAAGCGAATAAGCTTGGAAGATACATAGGGTTTATAAAGCTTGAGGTTAAATAAAAAAGAATGGGATTAATAAGTTGGTTAACCACAAAAAGAGAAATTAGGAAGAAAAAAACATCAATTGAAGAAATTCAAGATTCTATTGACAATAGAATGATTATTGCAAAAAGATTTGAGAATCCTGACAGAGAATGGAAAGCAATGCTCAAAGAAAGAAGGATTGAATATATAGACAAAATGATAAAAAGCATTAATAAAAATCTTGAGATCAAAGGCATTTCTCCACCCATAATTCAACAATTAACTAGAGAAAGAGAACTTTGGGAACAGCTAAAAAAGTTTTTAGTAAACTTAACTTATTCTGGTTCAAACCCGACAATTTTGATTAAAAACAATGCAAGGCACATAATTGGAACCCAAAACCTTGCATACATAGAATGCTCTAAGATGATAAGAAAAGTTGCATAGTTTTTATTTGATGATTATTTCTTGACAGACATGATAGAAGTAATGCAAAAGTCATATGAGAAAGAGACGATTAATATAATGCACCCCCTCTTTAAAAAGTGGTTTTTTACAAAGTTTAAGGATTTTTCAGAGCCGCAAAAGTATTCTATCTACAATATTCACATAAGAGAAAATACTCTTATTACTGCTCCAACTGGAAGTGGAAAAACGTTGAGTGCATTTGGAGCAGTTTTAAATGAATTAATTGACAACGAAGAAAAAGGAATTCTTAAAGACAGAGTTTATTGTGTCTATATTTCCCCTTTGAAGGCGTTGTCAAATGACATTTCTCGTAACTTGAAGGAACCTTTGCAAGAAATGGAGGAGATTGCAAGAAGAAAAATAAACATAAGAATTGGAGTAAGAACAGGTGATACAACAGTAAAAGAAAAAACAGAAATGCTGAAGAATGCCCCTCATATTCTTATCACAACTCCTGAAAGTTTAGCCATACTCTTAACGTCGCCAAAATTCATCGATAAATTAAAAGAAGTTCAATGGTGCATAGTTGATGAGGTCCATGCACTTGCAGAAAATAAGAGAGGAGTACACCTTTCTTTGTCCCTCGAAAAATTGCAGCTTTTTTCGCCAGCAATGTGTAGAATAGGATTAAGTGCAACAATTGCTCCATTAGAGGAAGTTGCAAAATTTCTTGTTGGCTTTGAAAAAGGAAAAGAAAGAAATTGCAAAATCATTGATGTTCAATTTATCAAGCAACTAGATTTAAAAGTTATTTCACCTGTCGAAAGCATGATTGAAGGTGACTATGAAGTAAGACATAACCAAATGTATGAGGTAATTAACGAACTTGTCCAACAACACATGACAACTCTTATTTTTACCAATACAAGATCTGCAACAGAAAGAGTTGTACATTATTTGAAAGAAAAGTTTCCAAAAAATTATACAGAAAATATAGGAGCACATCATGGAAGCTTATCAAAAGAACATCGCCATGATATTGAAAATCGATTGAAGGAAGGAAAATTGAAGGTGGTTGTTTCTTCAACTTCACTTGAATTAGGAATTGATATTGGCTACATTGATTTGGTCATATTGCTCGGATCACCAAAGTCAGTCGCCCGTTGTTTGCAAAGAATTGGAAGAAGCGGACATCAATTGCATGCAACAGCAAAAGGAAGAATTATTGTGCTTGATAGAGACGATTTAGTTGAATGTGCTGTTTTGTTGAAAAGTGCACTTGAAAGGAAAATAGACAAAATTCACATTCCTAAAAACTGTTTGGATGTTTTAGCACAACAAATTAATGGCTTTGCCATTTCTGAAAAAATAAATATAGATGAATTGTTTAAAATAATCAGGCAAAGTTATTGCTATAAAGATCTTTCTCATTCAGATTTTATCGAAGTGATTGATTATCTTGCTGGCAAGTACGTTTCTCTTCAAGATCGTCATGTTTATGCAAAAATTTGGCATGATGAAGCAACTGGAATGATTGGAAGACATGGAAAAATGGGACGAGTTATTTACATGACTAACATTGGCACAATTCCAGATGAAACTTATATTACTGTAAAAGTTGGAAATAGTGCAGTTGGAAAAATAGATGAAGGATTTCTTGAAAGATTAAAGCGAGGAGATGTATTTGTTTTAGGTGGAGAAACATATGAATTCAAATTCAGCAGAGGAATGGTTGCACAAGTTCAAGTGAGTGTTGATCGTCCGCCAACTGTCCCAAGCTGGGTTAGTGAAATGTTGCCATTGAGCTTTGATTTGGCGTTGGAAATTGGAAGATTTAGAAGGCTAATGGAAGAAAAGTTTTCTTCAAAAAAGAAAAAAGATGAAATTTTAAAATTTATTGACGAGTATTTTTATGTCGACAAAAGAGCTGCAAATGCAATATACGAATATTTTTACGAACAATTTCATTTTGCTAAAATTTCAACTGACAAAAAAATTGTAATTGAAAATTATCGCGACAGAAAAGTAAATTATTATATTTTTCACACTCTTTATGGAAGAAGAGTAAATGATTGTTTGAGCAGAGCAATTGGTTTTGCTATTGGAAGATTGGAGCATGTTGATGTTGAAATTGGAATAACAGATAATGGCTTTTACATAGGAAGTAAAAAAGTTTTAAATGTAAAAAAAGCTCTCAAAGCAATTAATGCGAAGAATTTTCATGAAGTTGTTGAACAATCTCTTGAGAATACCGAAGTTCTGAAAAGAAGATTTAGGCATTGTGCAACAAGAGCTTTGATGATTCTGAGAAACTACAAGGGACATCAAAAAAGGGTTGGTAGACAGCAAGTAAGTTCAATGTTGCTTTTAAGTGCAGTAAAAAGAATTTCTTCTAATTTTTGTATTTTAAAAGAAGCTAAAAGAGAAGTTTTGGAAGATTTAATGGATGAGACAAGCGCCTTAACAATAGTTGATGAACTGGAGAAAGAAAAAATAAAGATTGAGGAATTCTTTACTGAAATTCCAAGCCCTTTTGCATTCAATATTGTGTTACAGGGATATTCTGACATTGTTAGAGTAGAAGATAAGTTTGCCTTCTTACAAAAGATGCATAACTTAGTTATGGCAAAGATTGCTCTAAAAGAAAGCAAGAGTGGCGAGAAAAAAGAAGAAGCATTTAATTATCATACAGAGTGGAATAAAATTAGCCAATAAAGGCATAGCCAAGTATAACCCAGACCACTATTATTGCATGCAATATAACTAAGATTGTAGTTAAAATTTTGTCACTGACAAACTTTGTAGAGTGCATGTTTAAAGCAAAAAACAGATGTTATAAAAACATTACTGAATTTTGCAGAGCAACATCTATCAAGAAATTTGCTTAATTTAATATACTAATCAATATACTAATATATAAAATTTTCTTTTTTAAATACCAACATCCTAAAAACACAACAAAACATTTTATTTACAATATTGAAGTAAACAATAAAACTTATTTTTTATTTTATTAACAATATTGAAAATAAATAATAACAACTAATAAATAGCTCCTTTAATCACCAACACTATGAAGGAAGATCCAAATATAGAGCTAATTAGTCATGGGTTATACTTAAAGAAAGAAAAAGTCCTTGTTATAGCTGACTTACATCTTGGCTATGAAGAGATGCTTAGTAAACAAGGAGTGCTTTTGCCAAGATTTGAGCTAAAAGACATGTTACAAGAGCTTGAAAAAATCTTCAAAAAAACAGGCGAAGTGGAAAAGGTTGTGATAACAGGAGATTTAAAACATGAATTTGGAATAATCTCAAGCCAAGAGTGGAGGGAAATCCTGCAATTGTTTGACTTTCTTTCAAAAAATTCCAAAGAAATTATTTTAATTGTGGGAAATCATGATGTTGCTCTTGGTCCGATTGCAAGCAAAAGAAATTTAGAAATCAAAGAATCTTTTGTTGTTGGAAACTATTTGATTGTTCATGGTGATTTTATAGAAAAATCTCCTGATAAAAAAACCATAATTATTGGCCATGAACATCCTGCAGTAATCTTGCGAGAAGAAAATCGGACAGAAAAATATAAGTGTTTTCTCGTCGGGAAATGGAAGAAGCATCGATTGATTGTGCTTCCATCCTTCAACCCAATTGCAGAGGGAAGTGATATTCTTTCAGGAAATTGCTTAAGTCCCTACTTGCAACAATCGCTTGACAACTTTTCTGCATATGTAATTGGTGATAAGCTTTATTATTTCGATAGGTTAAAAAAGCTCAAAAAGATGAAGTAAATATGAAAAAGACAGCAAAGAGGACAGATTCTGATGTACAAACTAGTTATTTTAGTCAGACAAGACCTTAAGATGCCGCTGGGCAAAGCATGTGTCCAATGTGCACACGCAGCAGTTGACGCTGTTTTGAAATCTGACAAAAAAATTGTTAATGCTTGGCTCTCTGAAGGCGGCAAAAAATCCGTTTTAAAAGTAGCAGATGAAAAAGAACTCCATAATTTTTTAAAGCAAGCTGATAATGCAAAACTAAAAACTGCTCTAATTACAGATGCTGGCAAGACATTCTTTCCTGAGCCAACCACAACTGTTTTAGCTATTGGTCCAGATCTAGAGTCTAAAATAGATACTCTAACAGCTAAATTGAAGATGATTTAAGTATTCTAATATAGCTATTAGTATACTAATATACTCCTTAATTTATTAAAAATACCGTCATTTCTTATTGAGTATACTAAAATGTATACCAAGAAAAAAACGTCCAAAGCAAAAGATATGTTAAAATCATAAATCCATAATCAAATATTAAGCGCTTTATGGCTTGATTATATGACTTTTCCACAACTAAAGTACCGTGTGCTAATCCAAACATCAATACTAATGTGCTTAAAATGAGGAAAAGACGATCACCTGTTGCTAAGAACAAACCTGCTCCAAATACTGTTGCGATTAATTTGTTCACATGTCTATAATTATAGGACAAAGCAAACATCAAGAAAATGGTGCCTATTGAAACATAAAATTTTCCTTTCATATTTGCAAAGACACTAATTACAAGAAGAAATCCCCACAAGCACAAATATCTCAGGGCATTGATGTATTTTCTCCCAATTTTTAATTCTGACTTTGCCAAATAGTGTAACAACAGTCCAAAGAAAAAAGATGCAAACAAAATCAAAACAATTGAAAATCCTATCATTTTAGCCTCTCCCAATACTTGTATCGCCATGGACTATGCCCCCACTGAATTATCAAATCAATGCCATATTTGTCTAAGTAAATAGGAACATCACAAGCTCCCCAACAACTTCCAAGCCAAAAAAGAATAGCTGCATTTGTCCTTTCCTCAATGTATTCCTGAATCTGATTTGCCGTTGGCCTTAATCCATCAGGCAATTGCAGGCAAACTACTTTAGCTTTTGATTTCTTTATTTCTTCAACTGCTCTGTCAAGCTCCAGATCATAACCCATAAAAACAAGAATTAGCGACGGTTTATATTAGTTTTGGTGGACTCTAGATGTGGGCTGAGTGAGATTAAAGGCAAGATCCTTCACAAATTAACAAGAGCAGGAAAGTTTGAGCATAGTCATACAGCAATTGAAAATTTACAAAGAGGATTTCCAGAAGCAAGAAGAGTAAAAGAAATG
Organism: Candidatus Woesearchaeota archaeon; assembly: GCA_038869035.1. GTDB lineage: Archaea > Nanobdellota > Nanobdellia > Woesearchaeales > JAWCRX01 > JAWCRX01. The sequence goes on from JAWCRX010000031.1 coordinate 6,115, forward strand.
ATTAAAGTAATGCATTACATCGACATTTTCCTGAAAAAAAGAATGATTTAGCGCCTAACGCTGTTTATTGACGTGATTATTGACGACAAACTTGCTATCGAAGCACTATACTCTCGTCTCGTAAAACACAGTTTGTTTTCTGAAAGCTAAATATTTATCTGACATTGGATTTATTTGTAGTGTTGGCTGCTGTCTTTGTCTTCTTGCGTAAAGAGTAATTGCGCCAATTATTGCCAAAGCATTTACTTTGTTTGAATATGGCAAATCAGCCATAGTTCTTGGTACTTCCAACCTTACTCTTACCATTATTCCCAATCATTCATGAGCAAATCTAAGTCGAATTTGCTTAGGTTTTTTGCATTTAGGATATCTTTTGCGTTCAATTCCTTCTTTAGCTCGCTTATATCCTGAAAATCTACTAATATTTCGTCGTCCATTTATTCACCACCATAGTTGTGCATATCTTTCACAAGCTCAACTTCCTTCATGCGAAACTCAAGTTGTTCTACTCTTTGATTAAGAAAATCATTTTGCTGTAAAAGAAATCTTATCCAATCATCTGAAGATTGTTTTAGTTTTGTAATATCTTCTTTGCATTTTGAAAATGCTTCTTTGATCTTTTTGTTTTTCATCTCTATGTTGCACCTCACTATAAAGCACAGAACGAGTTCCTCTTTTTAAAGGTTTCGTTTTGTAACTACTAAATAGAAGCAACAAATTATTTGAGTGGAATCCTTGTATATTTCTTGCAATCTAGACAATAAATCACAAGTTTCCCTTCTCTAGTCCTAATACGAGCATTTTTGCCAGACACCAAAAAATGGTAGCAATGCTTACAGAACTTTCTCTTGAACAAAGAAGGCATTTTGTAGCGAGCTTTCATTGCTATTTTTCTCGCTAATTCAATATATCTGTTGGCTAGTTTTGGGCTTTTAGAAAATATTTTATCGGCTTGTTCAAACAAAATAGAAATCCTCTCCTTTGCAATATTTTTTAGTTCTTTGTCTGGATTTTTTATCATAAAAGAAATAATAATAAGAGAGTATAAAAAACATTACTTCTTTTTTCTTACAAGAACAATCACAACAATTACAACAATTATTGCCACAACTGCAGCTACAATTGGCCATTTGTATTTATTGATGTTGTAGTTCAATGCAGCAACATTAAAGCCAGTGAAACCAGTTCTCTTTCCGCTTCTCTTAATTGTGGTTACTTTTGTCGAGCTTATTTCTTCGACTATTGACTCTTCTTCAGTCTCTTCCTCAGTTACTGGCTGCTTCTCTTCTTTTTTCTCAACGACTGGTGTTTCAACAAGAGGAGCTCCTTCTGTCCCAATTGCAAAGAAGCTTAATCCGGGTGACCTTGCTCTATATATAACTTCATTTGGATCTGCCTTTACAATTTCAACTGGTAATTTATTCCATTTATTGTCTGCATATCTGAATAAGAACACTTCATTATCCTTTACATTATTTGCAGTAAACCATTCCTGTTTTACTTTGAATGTGAATTCTACAAAATTAATATTGCTATCTTGAAGTCCTGCTTTAGTTACAGAAACTATTTGATATGCCTTTCCTGTGAATTTCTTCAATACTTCTTCACTTGGTGTTGCAACTTCTACTGTAAATGTTACTTTGCTTGACACCTTTTGCTTTATGTCAATTGCTAATCCAGTAAATGCAAGTTGTTTTCTATTTATTGAAAATGCATTTCTTCCTGCTTGCATCTGTGAGAATGTTGTCACAGATTTTGTATTGGTAGATGTTCCGCCACCTCCGCCACCTCCACCACCTCCACCTCCACCACCTCCAGATGAAGTTGTTGTAGTGCTTGGTGCAGAAATTGTCAATATGATTGTTTCATTGTTGCTTAGAGAGCCAAATGCATCTCTTGCAAACAAGAAT
>JAWCRX010000032.1:0-7847 GCA_038869035.1 Candidatus Woesearchaeota archaeon
TTCAGAAAACTTAAAACGACTTCTTGACTTATCTGGTCCATATAATCGTCGGTTAGAAATCCTCCCAGAGAAAAAATTAGTTTATCTTCATCTGGATCAAATGCTTTTATTTCTAAAGATCCAGGGTTTCTTGCTTCATATTGCTCTTTTTGCTTTCCAGCAGATTTTCCATTTTTTTCTATGTATTCTAAAACAGGAGGACGATTTTCTCTGGCAAAAACAAACATAAATGGCTCTGCACCTATTGTAACAGAAGTATCCTTTATCACAATCAAATCATCATTAATATCTCTTATAACATCAACTGTAAAGCCTGTTTTTGCAAGTTTGAGTGCTTTTTTATCACCAGATATATCTTTATAGAATCGATTTTTTGAATCTTCTTCTATGTCAAAAGTAAGAAGCTGATTTTCAAGTGTTATTAATTCGTTTGCAACTTCATACATTGACTTGAAAGGTGCTTTATGAAAAATTGAGAACTCTAATTTTTTTGTTACTGACATCCCTTTTTTTGATTCAAAAATTAAAGGATAAATTATTTCAGCACTTATGTCATTATCTCTAAAAGTAATGTTAGCAGTTATCTCTCCTTCAGTAACTTTGAATTTTTGAAATTCAGGAAGAGAAGTTAACTCTTTGAAGTTTGTGCATTCTTTTGTTTTGTTTATTAAATATGCTTGAAGTTGTTCTTCTATTGAAAAGCCAGTGCCTGCCTTATGTAAGCTTGGAAGTTTTGATTCTCCCAAGCGAATGTTGCCTATTTCTATATTGTTGGCTTTATTCTCGAATTTACAATATCTGGGATAAAAAAGAGCATATTTGTAGGGACAGGGATACAAAGGAGGGAAAAATACAAGTTTTTCGGCTGTCTTTGCAGGAGTTATTAGATAACTGACTTCTTGACCGAGAAATTCTCTTTGAATTGGAAGTTTTTCATTAGTTAATGAGCCAGGTTGACCTGAATAAAAATAGCCTCCTTGAAGAGCGAGGGTTTTGATCCCTTTTTCTAGGGATATTTCAAGGCATCTTCTTGCATATTCAGAAAGCCCTTTGTGTTCAGCAATGTTTTGGTTTATTGAAGTGATTGTTTCTTGCGTATCTGTGCTTATATTTGAATAAATAGCAATTCCTACTACAGAGAATGTAAAAAGAAAAAGTAATCCAACGATAAGAAATAAAGTTACTTGTGCTTTGCCCATATAAAACCTCTTTTTAGATTGAGTGGAAAAATGTGTTTAAAATCTTTGCTATAGATATTGGCGGTTTATTAACAAATTCCTGGTGTTGGACAAGTTATATTTAAATAAATAGGCAACACTGCAAATTTTAGAATTATTCTTAAGATATTCTTAATCTTCCTGTCATTGAAGACCAAATGTCGAATGAAGGATCTTCGCTTGCTATGTAAACGGATTTTTTGCCTTCTGGGGTTAATGTCTTAACACATGAAATTGTAGCTTGTTTTTCAGCAGCATAAAGATTTATTATCTTACAGAAATCTGTTTCAAATCCGTCATATTGTATAATCATAGCTTCCTTTGTTTCATTAATTTTTTCTATTATTGCCTGAACACTTTTGCCATCTTTTTTAGCAACATAAACCCTGTTAAAGTCCTTGAATTTTTGGACAAAACTTACGTCAAGAGGCACTTGTGTTCCTGATGGAGTTGGAACTTTAAAGAAAAGATTCTTTACAAAATCAAAGACTGCTTTGAATGGATTAGATAAAAATTGATCTAAGAAACCAGGCTCTCTAAGGAAAATTCCTTCGTTTTTGCTTACGATCAGGACTTGGCTGTCTGGCTTGTACCAATACTTTCCTTCTTTGCAATTGTTGAAGTCATCTGACACCAATGCTCCTTTGCAAATGTCTTTCTTCTCTCCAAAAACAGTCAATATAGACGGATCTGATGAAACATCCTTGTTTAATGAAAAGCCTATTGCAGTTTTTTGTGTTTCATCTTCTACATAGCTCATTACACAGACATTATTTATGCAAGGAGTTGAATAAGAATCCTTGCAGGATCTTTTTCTTGGAGCAATTTCTTTTCCTTCAACAATATCCTTTATATCTGCCCTTACTTTTTCAGGGAACTCATAAACATTTAATGCCTTGTCATATGTATCACAATACATTGAATAACTTTGTGTCGGAAGATTATTTGCAAACTTCAAAAGCTCAACAGAAATAAATTTAGTTCTTGAAGTCCAGTTGCCATTAAGGCAAAGGTGATCATCAATTACTTGATTAGAGCCAATACATTGAGGATTGCCAGATTTTCCTAAACCAACAAAATTTTCAGGCATATTGTTTTTTGTGTAATCTCCGTTAATATCGACAAGACATTGCCCTTTTTGTGGACAATAACCAACTTCATTAAACCAAGATCTTGTTTCAGAAGCTTCGCTCCATTCTCCTCTGAAACATTTGAATTTTTGTCCTTGGATATCAAATGGTTCTTCAGTTACATCTTGTCTTTCTCTTGTGCAAAATTCTCCTGTCCAGCATGCATCTGAAGCACAACAGGCGCCTTTTTCAGTAACTGGATCAACTTTTACAGAAGTTCTTGCTGTTGCTGGATCTGCGGAGAATTGGTTTGTCCAGCCGGCTGTTGGATCGCAAGTAAACGATTTTATTACTTGACAAGGTGTTGCTTCCCTTATTTTTGAAGCATCAAATAATGATTTTTGTGAATCAGATGCACCACAACTCCATAAAATTCCTGTGTCGTGCAAGAAAACCAAAGGAACTTTTGCCTCTATTTCATTAAATAATGAATTTGATTGTAATGTTCCTTCAGGGGATTGTGGAATTTTTGAATTTTTTGAAACAAGATAAAGGGTAGTTCTGGGATCGTTGTTTGTTATGGTTATTTGACTTGCACTGTTTCCTGTCTGAGTTGTTTCATAATAATTTGTTGATGCATAAAGTGTTGCATCTTTGTTTGAGGTTTTAGAGTTCTTTGTATCTGAGAAGAAAAGATTGACATTTGAATTTGATGAGGAAACATTATAGTAATTTAATTCATGGTTTGTTGGCAAAGGAAGTAAATCACTGATTTTTCCAAGGTATAAGATTGAGTCTGCTTTAACTTCTTTTTCAGGCATATTTATTTTTTGTATCGATATTGAAGAAGATTTTGAGCTATCTGCACAAGTAAGGGTCCCATCCATATAAATTTTTAAAATAGTTGAACCTGTCAATTGGGATGATTTGGGTTCTACAAAAATTCCTCCTGCAGGCTGCCAAGAAATCATATTTCCGCCTGAAATTTGTTGACAGAAATAATTTGCCACTGCAGTTTCTTCATTAGAGCCACGTTCAGGAGAATAGGTGTTTGGAGATATTGAGTTGAGAGTGAATCTGTAATATTCAGCGGTTGTTTCAACACCTGTGACTATGTTAATTATTCTTTGTGAGTAAATAAAGTTCATTTGAGAAGGTGATAAAGAGTAAGAATAAACTGTGTTAGTCAACTTTTCTTCAGGAATTGTATCTTTCAAAGAAGGCCACATTAATTGGAAGAATTCTATACTAAAGGAGAGAGCATCTGTTAAGACATTTTCTTCTTGACCTGTAAGAGTTATTAATCCATTTTGATAAGTTTTTGTAATTGGAACAGGATCAAGTGAATTGGAGTTGAGGTTTATCGTTGCTATAAAATTAACAGGAACATAATTTATTTTATAGGAAACAGGGCCACTTAGTGGCAAAGGAAGCCGACAAGGATAAGAAGCACATTTCTTTGTAAAAGATTGGCTATTTATAGAATAAGATGCTTCTCCAAGAGCGTTGTCCATTATAGGAGAGCCTTGCCAGCATGCCCCTTTTGTATCAATAAAGGTGTCAGAGTTATCATCTCCACAACATTGTGTTCCTGTCCATCTGTAGCTTGGGTTTGAATTACATGCCATTTCGTTTTGATCTAAGTCAGTTATCCAACTGTAAACATTTGTGCAATAGTTTGTTGTTGTTCCTACAAGAGAAAACCTATCAACTATTATTGAGTTAGAAGGAGAAGTCATGTTTCCGATTTCTTGGGAGCGAAGCTTATTTGCAGTTATTATTATTGCATCTATTTTATTTCTTGAAGGAAGTTTTGAAAGGGGAATGGAGACTTTAAGCCAACGTTTTAAGCCAATGTCGGATGTTACATAATTAGTGATTTGCTCTTCAAATAATATGTTGTAGTCTGATAAGGTTGATTGGGTTTCTTCTTTGTTTTGAGCAAGTGCTATGTTTGCTTCAAAATCATCTTCAAAGTAAACAAAAAATTCCAATGCAGAATAAGGAGTCCAGTCATAAATTTTTGTAGCAGTATTTTTTATTTTTATTATTGAATAAAACTTTTCTTCTAAAGTGCTGATTAAAAGCTTTGCACCACAATTACCTGCTTCGCATGGGAAATCTTCTATAATAGTTGATGGAGCCCCCATGAATACTGCATTTGGTACATTCATTTTAGAAGATTCTAAATCAGTTCCTGAACATTCTAAGAAAGTAGATCTTTTTTCTGTTGCTGAACAAATAAAACTTGGCCTGGGATTAAGCTTAGGGTCATCAAAGCCATCCTGACCATTACAATCATTATCTAAGTTATCTTTTATATCTGGAGCGCCAGGGTAAACAAGAGCATTGGAGTCATCACAATCTGGATTTGGATCGCATGTGTCATAGCCATCCTGATCTGAGTCTGTACAGTCTGTTTCGCCAGAATAAGTTTCTATTAAATCCAAAGGAACAATTTGTGATCCTTTAGGATAAGCAACAAAGTCAAAATTTTGGCCTTCAACAGAATCAAATGCCTCTTTTGGAAGAGTTATTGTCGCACCATTTTCCAAATGATAAGGATTTTGTGAGTTTGGAAGAGAAAATGCTGTTGGCTTACAGGAATGCCATCTTTCTCCATCTGAAAGCACTTCATAACTTGCATTGTCTGTACTTATTGTTAAAGGCCTTTCTGTGAGATAATTTTTAGCGTGTAGCCAGGAAAAATCTGTTGCACCCACAACATTTAAATAACCGCTGTCTTGCCAGTAAGTTCCATAACAAAGAGTTCTTCCGTCATTTGCAGTTATTCCTTTATCATCAGGTTTATTTCCACAACAACGATTATTATCTGGCTGAGCTTCCTGAAATTTTAAGTCTTGGTCGTTTGGATTAATTGGACCACCACTCGTAATTGAAAGACATTCATTAATTGAATCAGTTCCTGTAGAGGCTTCATCAGGATCTATTTTGTCTTTTTGCTCTATTTTTAATTTTTGATAGATAACGCCTTTTGCACAATAAGCATTAATACAAATATAGCTGGGACCACAGACACATTGTGCTTGAGAGGTTGTCCCGGATTTAAAATCTTCATCTAAGCAGGTGCCTGTAAATTGCAAGCAAGTGCCTCCACGAGGACATCTTGTTGGTGTGCTTTGAGTATTTGGCATATAATAGGTAGAAAGATAATAAGTTCCTGTGACTCTGCATTTTGGCTTTACTTCTCCTCTTTCATTTTTACAAACAAGAGTATCGCATTCTTTTGATTTGTAAACAACATTTGTTTTTAAAGGATCCATTGTGGAGCCTACTTTGATTGGCTGTTCTCTGTGAAGAGCACAATATTCTCCTTGTAATGTTCCTTGAACAGAAAAAGTGTCTAAATCAGTAGCAGCATTACAATATCCTTTATATCCTTGGACTAAAAAAACAGATAACAAAGATATACAAAAAAGTAAAAAAAGTATCCTCTTTTTATCAGACAATAACATAAAGAAAATCTAGATATAGGTGTATTTAAAATTAACTGGAGAAACAGTGCTTGACTTGTTCAGGAGTCATGCCTAAAGTTAAAGCAAATGATCTTAAATCGTGAGCAGAGCGAATTTCCGATGGGGAGCGAGCAAATGAAGCAACAATTGTTTTCAAGCCATATTTTCTTGCCAACATTATGTTTTGTTCCATTCTGCCAAGAATTTGAGAGCGAAGCATGCCCTTGGATCTTAAGGCAAGAGAAAATGATATTCCAATAGAAATATTGTTCTTTTTTGCTAGGTTGCAAAGAATGTGATTTAAGCCTGAATAACGAAAATGCAATGAGTCAACTTTGGAGATATTTTCAAGCTCAAAAACAACATTTGGACAATTGCTTTCAAAGATGTTTCTTTCATTACTATTGCAAAGAATAATTTTTGATAGTTTTTTTGCTTTGTAAAGCTCGTTTGGTGAAGCAAGGATTGCATGATTTTCTTTGTGCTTGTTAAGAGGATAAACAAAGATTAAACTATCAAAGCCAAGTTGCTTGGCCATGTCAAGAAATTCTTGTTCATTATTGTTGGGAAACACAATATCGTGCATAGTAAAAAGTAGATAGAATCCTATTTAAATTCTGCTTATGAAGTTTCTTCTTGGCTCAAATATATCCCCAGAGCGTTTTAGTCTTTCAATTATTTCTTCAAGCTCTGCTTCATCAATTCCTTTTTCTTTTGCGGCTGCAACAACATCCTCAAGCGGAATAGTTTTTCCAATTTTGTTTTCTAATTCAACAATAATTTCTTTTATAGTGAAAATTTTTGATCTTTGAGAGGTTGATATTCCTGTAGTAATCCTGTCAATGTCGATTTTTCCTGTTTCTGGATCAACACCAACTTGTTGTAGACAAGTTTGTAATAATTTTATTGCATGGCGGGCATCATTTTTTGTAACTGTTTCTCCCAAACGAATTTTTGCTCTTGCTTCAGCCATTCTTATTAATGCTTCCAGTTGCCTGGGAGTTATTGGAATTGTTCTTACTTCTCCTTCATTTTGATCTTTATTTCTTAATCCTACATAAAACTCTTTTATTTCTTTTAATGCTTCATCTGTTAATTTAGGAAAGCAGTTTTGTCGTGCATAAGCAATGAATTTTTTTAGTAACTCTGTAGGAATTTCTGGCTCACCAATGTCTGGATTTTGATGCAAACCAAGAACATGGGAAGCTAATTTTTCATCTGTTTCTCTTGAAGGAACATCTTTTATTGGAAACAATAAGTCAAATCTATTAATTAATGTTGGAGGCATATCTATTTGCTTTGCTAAAATATCATAAGGATCAAATCTTCCAAGTTTAGGATTTGCAGCAGCTAAAATTGTTGTCTCACATCTTAATGTTGCTTGAATATTTGCTTTTGCAATTGTTGCTGTTTGCCCTTCCATGGCTTCATGCATTGCATTCCTGTCTTCATCAGACATCTTATCCATTTCGTCTATTGCACATAAACCATGATTTGCTAAAACTAAAGCACCTGCTTCCAACGCCCAGCCTTTTAGAAATTCGTCTTTAACAACTGCTGCAATTAATCCTGCTCCACTAACCCCTTTTCCAGAAACAAATCTTCCTTTTGGAGCGATCTTTGACACTCTTTTTAAAATCTGAGATTTAGAAAGTCCAGGATCACCTACAAGAAGAATGTGAATATCACCTCTTGTCATTACACCATCAGTTCTTTTCTTTCTTACTCCTCCAACAAGTTGTAAAAGTAAAGCCTCTTTTATTGAGTCATAGCCATAAATGCTTGGAGCAATTGATTTCACTAAGTGTTGATAGCTTTTTGGATCTTGGGCAATTGCTTTTATTTTTTCCTCGTCTTCTTTAGAAATTTCAAGATCATAGAAATTTTCTTCTAAGGGAACTACATAGTTAGCTTCTATTATTAAATCATAACGGGTTGCTTGTGCTCCTGTTTTTGTTGTAATGGGGACTTCTTTTACTATTCCTACGATGCCAATTTTTGCTCCAGGATTTGTTTTTTTCTCAGACAAAGGAGAAACAAGATCATCTTTCAGCAAAACATTCATTCTTTTTGGCTGTTCTCCG
>JAWCRX010000033.1:0-7773 GCA_038869035.1 Candidatus Woesearchaeota archaeon
CTCTTGTTTATCACACTCACAGTATGATCGCCCCAGTTTGCGGTGTAAACAAACTCAGAATCAACAAATACCCCTGCTGAAGAAGAAGGAATTCCTATTGTAGCAACAATGCTGTTGGTTGATTTATCTATTTGCTTGAGTTGCAAACTATAAGTTGAAACCCAAACAGAATTTTCATCAATTGCAACTCCTGATGGCTGTGTAATGCTTCCTATAGTTGCTGAAATGCTGTTTGATGTCCTGTCTATTTTTGAGACGCTGTTGCCACCAAAATTTGCTACCCAAACAAACCCTTCATCAACAGCAAGCGCAAATGGTGTAGAACCAACAGTTATGTTTAGCAAAGCAGCTGTCCTGTTAAACTTAGTAACAAAGTTATTATTAGCATTTGCTACCCACAAGAAAGTTTCATTGTATTCTGATCCGTTGAACGTTGGGGCATTGTTTACTTGTGCTGCCTGGAATTCTGAGAAATTTGACACATTAAAGTATAAGACATTGTTATTCAAAGAAGCTTCTGAACATTTTGGTGGTAAGCAATCTATAAATCCTAAACCATCAAAGTTATTGACTTGTATTTTTGGATTACTTATTCCTAAGCCAGAAAGATTAAGAGTAAGCTGTGCAGATACATTATATTCTGGGCATCTTGAAGTATTTAAGCCAATTTTGTTTTGTGCCATTATTAAACAAGCAGTAATATTTGTTCCTATACCCATACCTGAAAAATTCATACTTCCATGGAAAGAAAATACCTCAACAATATTTCCGTCAGAATCAAATTTCACGGTTGTTGTATTTTCAGTATTTAGTTTGAACAATGCGTCTGCTGCATTTAAGAAGGGCAAAGTAAGCGTTCCATTTGTGACTGTGAATGCTGACTGATTTATTGCTCTTCTTATCAAAAATCCATCTGCAGTTTTTCCTTGCTCCTTTTGATCTTGAGCTAGCAGAGCTGCTACTCCAGAAACCATAAGAGTTGACATTGAAGTTCCTGACAATTGTTTGTATAAAGCATCATCACAGTCTCCATCTGCTGGTTTTGTACAGGAAGAAGTTGGCGGTACAGTAGAATTAATGTTGACTCCTGGAGCTGCAACTGTTGCCCAAGAATATTTATTGGTAAAGCTTGCATAGCCCGAAAGATCGTTGGTTGCAACAACTGATGTTACATTTTCTCCACATGCTGGCGTTGTTATTCCATCTAACATATCGTTTCCTGCGGCTGCCACAACAACCAAGCCAGTATTTGCTGCTTCAGAAGCTGTTTTTGCCAAAGTTGATGTAGCATCGCAAGGAGAAGTAGCTGCAAATCCTTGAGAACCTATACTAATGGAAACTACAGAGATATTGTAAGTTGCCGCATTGTTTTTACAAAAATCTATTCCTGCAATTACATCTGAAGCAACTCCAGAACCGCTCGCATTTAATACTCTTACTGCAACAATTCCTGCACTCGGTGCAATTCCAGGCAGTCTTCCTCCTCCTGCAGCAATTCCTGCTACATGAGTTCCATGGCCATTCTCATCGTTTGCATCTGATGCAGATGTTGCTCCACCAGTACAATTACTTGCCACACTATAACATTGTTGGGCAACAATTTTATCTGCAAATGCTGGATGAGCTGCATAGATTCCTGTATCAACTATACAAACGGAAACGTTTTGCCCAGTTAAATTTTCATATCTTATTCTTTTGTTGTAAACATTTATTGCTCTCGTAATGTTGGGAGAATTCTCCAACATTATTTGGACTTCGTGATCAAGTTCAATCGATTCCACATCAGGATCATTCATTAGTTTTTGTAATCCGGCAGCAGAAAGCTCTCCAACAACCGCTGGAATAGTCTCAAACTCTCTTTCTATCTTCAAATCAGGAGCAGGAACTAAGCCAAATCTAGAGACAACTAGTTTTTCATCTAAGGCTTCAACTGCTTGGTCTGCTTCAAGGCGTTGGACTTCTATTTTTTCCTCAATACTTTTTGGAGCTTCTGCATCGGCTATAGCTGCACCTGTAACAGAATTCTGAACTGGCTTTGGTTTCATCCTTATTATAACACGAGCTTTTCCTTTTTCATGAATTTTCTTGTATGCCTCTTCATCTAAATGGTATGGTACGGCAGAAAGATCACCTAATTGAGGTGCTGCTTCAGAAGTAATTGACGTTTCTTGAGTTTGACTTTCTGTTTGATTTAAATCTTGACCATGATATTCATATTTGAGAATCAAATTTTCTAAGACAATTATTCCTTTGCTGCTTGTGATGGCTAAAGAAACTTCGCAGCTTTGTTGCTGACAACTTTCAAGCAAAGTGTTCAATTGAGAAGAAAGGTCTGGTAATTGATATGATTGCTCTAAATCCAAGCTTAAGTAATATCCTTCAATCAAGCTATCATTTCCAAGATTAATTGTTACATTCTCTGGCTTAGCTCCTTGAAGGGGTTTTCCTGAAACTGTAAATGTAAAGTTTTCAATTTTTTCTTTTTTTATGTGTAAAGTAATTGTTTGCGTAGAAATTTGATCAAATTCTAGTTCTATCTTGTTATTTTTTGAAAGTTCAGTTATATCATCAAATGTTGCTGCTCCAGAAATTGTTGTATCTAGAAAAAATGCAACTCCTGCAACAAACAAAGACGCAACTATCAAAAGTGCTATTGTTGTTATTTCTGCTTTCTTTTTCATTTTATTTTTGTACTATCGAGCCTAATGAAGATAGCACACACTTTTTACACCATTTTCTCGCAAAAAATGAATGGGCAGAGAAGGCAAAGCCCTCTCCACCCACAGGGACGGTTGAACTATGAGTAATGTAAGTCATTTTTCTGTCTCCTCAAACTCCACAAACCACCTTCTAGAAACAGGATCATACTTGAACACTACTTCATGCTTTTTTGACTTGTCAATTGCAAAAAGAAGAGGCATAGGAATAGTTGTCTCATATGAACTGCCTCTTTTGTACAATTTTCTGCGAATTTCTGTAGTTGTCATACTATTTTTATAATTATTAAATTTGCCATTTATAAATCTATCTATTTTACTTAGCTAAATTAAGCACTAAATACTTACTTTTTATCAAATTAAGATAGAAGTTAGACATCAGATGTATATATGAAAATTCATTTAGTCATTAAGAAAGATAATGAGAAAGATACTTATTTTTTGATTAGTATTTTAAGACTTTAAGCCCCGAGACTCTAACGAAATGTTCATCTCTTGTGACAACCTTTTCCCCATTTGTTTTTGCTATCGCTGCAATCATGACATCTTCTACATCTATAGGAAGTCCTTTTTTTGTAAGCTCGAATTCAATTTCTGCTGCCTCTTTTGCGCTGTTTTCATCCAGTGAAAGAACCTCAAAATTTGTCATTAGCTCGTTTATCTTTGCTTTTTCTTGCTCTTTTTTCTTGCTTAGTAAAGCACCTGCCCAAAGCTCTTTTATAGAAGGAGAAGCAACAACCAGTCTAGGTTCAAAATTCTCAAGCTCATTCATTAGTTTTCCAGCAGAAATTTCTTTCTTTAATATATCGACTAAAAATGAAGTTTCAAGGCAGGCCATTACTCCTCCAGTTCCTTAATTAGCTTTGCCATGCTCTTTTTGTGCTGCTCATTTTTTATTTTACGTAAATCGTAGATGGCTTTTTCTAGTCTTACTCCGCTTTCCTTACTTAGTGCCCCAAAAAAATAACTAAGAGGTTTTCTTTTGCCAAGACGGAGTATTGTCTTACTGAAACTTTCATTCTTTCGTTTTAGTCCTCTAAGCGTTTCATACGCATTTTCAGTTATTGTTATTGTTTTTGTTGCCATATCTATGTTTAGGTATGTTTAGATATTTAAACTTATCTATGTTTAAATTGTATGTTATCATGTAGAAAAAGTTATATATTTTAAGTACTTATTTACGTACGTTTTTGAAGAAATTGAACATTTGTTTTCAGAAAAACTCGTTGTGTTCAAAACAAAGGATCAGAGATATATTGCTATTGGTAAAAGTATCAGACCATTAACGGTGATTTTTGCCTTTGATAATGGGTATGCAGAGATCATAACTGCTTATCCTTCATCTGATTGGCAAATAAAACTTTACAAGAAAAAGGTGAAATAAAATGAAAGAAAAAATTCAAGAAAATGATTTGGTAGAAGAAATAAAGATTAAAGTAGACAAAGATGCGATGAAAGGACCATTAACATGTACTGGTTGTGGAACAAAAATGAAGAAGATTAAGAGTGACTTAACAACAGAAGAAGGTGATATAACAATTCATTATGAAGTATGGAAATGTGATAAATGTGGAAAAGAACTTCTTTCCGAAGACCAAGCAAAAAAAGTTGATTCACTTCTTGATTTCCAAAAAGTATTAAGCAGAAAAACAATTGACTTCGAAAGAGCTTTGAATTTTGATGGACAAAGTTTTTTTATTAGGTTTCCAAACAGTATAACAAAAAGTTGGACAAGAGGAGCTAAAGCAGATTTAAAAGCTCTTAGTGGAACTGATTTTTTAATTCATGTGCACAAAGGAAAGAAATAGTGAGAAAGAATAGATAGCAAAGAAAATCAATGAATATCACTAAGCGAACTTTCATTGAAAAATGTGCAATAAATATGATGAAATGAGATGATATTCTTTAATTAATTATCTTCCCCAACTTCTCCAAGGGTGTTCCAGAAAGAAATTCGTGCAGCTTTGGCACTAATTCAGATATTTTTACCCTTGCTTGCTTAGTTGTTTCCCTGTCACGAAGAGTAATAGTGTCATCGTTAAGAGTATCGAAGTCGATTGTTACTGCTATTGGGATTCCTATTTCATCCGCTCTTGCATATCTTCTTCCAATACTTCCGCTGCGATCATATTGTGTAACAAAATTTTTTCTTAGCTTTTCATAAACTTCTTTTGCCTTTTCATCCAATTTGTTTACAAGAGGAGCAACAAGTACTTTTACAGGAGCAAGAGAAGGATGCAAATGTAGCACAACATTCCCTCTTTCTTTACTGAATTCATATGCATCAAACATAAAAACTAAAAAAGTTCTATCCACTCCTAAACTAGGCTCAGCAACAACATGTGGCACAACTTTTTCCTTGTATTCTTCGTCAAACAAAGAAAGATCTTTGCCAGAATGCTTTATATGTTGTTGTAAATCAAAATCTGCCCTGTCTGCTATTCCTTGCAATTCTTTAAAGCCAAAAGGAAATTTATATTCCAAATCCCAGCAATCTTTTGAATAGTGTGCTTTCTCGTCTGACTTATGTTGTCTTATTCTAAAATTCTCTGGCTTTGCTCCAAGAGAAGTAAACCAAAGATAGGCTTTTGCAAGCCAGAAAGCATGCCAAGGGGATTTTATGATGCTTTTTTTCAAGGCATCTTTTACTCTCATCTTCTCTGGATTTTGATTTTTTATCTGCATTTCTGCAGAATAAATAACTAATTCAGTATCAATAACGTCCTCAATGTAAGGGCAATCATCGTATTTTTTAGGATGAATAAAATATTCGATTTCCATCTGTTCAAACTCCCTACACCTGAACAAAAAATTTCTGGGAGCAACTTCATTTCTAAACGCCTTTCCAATTTGAGCGATTCCAAATGGAAGCTTCACCCTTGCTGTATCAACAACGTGTTTGAAATCTGCAAACATTAGCTGAGCAGTCTCCGGCCTTAAATATGCAACATTTTCTGCTGTTTCTCTTGGTCCAACATAAGTCTTGAACATTAAATTAAAAGAGCTTGGCTCTGATAAATCACCTTTGCATGCAGGGCATTTTAATTTGTGTTTTTGAATTTCCTGAGAAAGTTGTTCTGCTTTCATTCCTTCTGTCGCTATTTTAAGAGCATCTTCAACAAGTTGATCTGCCCTGTGCCTTGAATGACATTTTTTGCATTCCACAAAAATATCAGAAAAACATCCTATATGCCCGGATGCAATCCAAACTTTAGGATGAGTGACAATGCTTCCATCTATGCCAACAACATCTTCTCTTTCCTGAACATAAAACTTCCACCATTCTTTTTTAATGTTGTTCTTCATCTCAACACCAAGAGGACCATAATCAAAAAAGCCTGCCATTCCTCCATAAATTTCAGAATTAGGGTAAACAAATCCTTTTTTCTTGCAAAAAGTGGCCATCTCGTCTATTGTTAATGTCATGGGAGTGAATAAGAATACGAATTTAAAAGATTATCTGTCAATTCTTCTTTGGCACTTTTTCTTTTCCTCTCTAAATTTTTCAATTTCCTTTTCCCAATATTTGATATAAACCCCATTTATTTTGTTCTAAATCATTTCTTCAGCCAAAGCACTTCTTCGCCAGACAATTTCAATTCTTCAGCAATTTTTTCTGCCATTTTTTTGTTTTTCTTGAAAATATACTGCAAATAAGGAATTGTTGATTGTGTAATCTCTTTAGGGGAAGCATGCAATATTGGTGAAAGTTTTTTTGCAAGCTCATTTCTTTTTTGATACTTCATGTTTGCCTGCCACAGTTTAAGGATCCGTGTTGGAGGAGAGTATTTTACAAAATGCTTATTTTTTTCCTCTTTTGAGAGAGCCACACCAGCAGTAATGAGATCATTTATGTAGACAATAAACCTCCAATGCTGCCACCTTCTTATTCTGCCGCGAAAAACATCTGCTCTTGATATGACGTCATATGCTTTTGCCAAGTCTTTTCCAGAGTATTCTTCAGGCAGGTTTTTGTCGAGCCACAAAAAAACAGTATCTTGGTTCTCTCTTATGTTATCAAATGCTTCCCTTACAATCTGTGGATCTTTTGATTTGAACACTTTCATGAGTGCATTGAAGATTGATTCTTCCTGCTCCCTCTGTGAAATTGACTCGATTTCCTCTTTGGTTATCTTTCCCTCTGAAGAAGAGAGAAGCTGTAAATCTAAAATTGCTGCACGGGCATCCCCCCCTACCTTTCTTGCAATCATTTTGATTTCATCGTCAGAAATCTTCATCTTCTCTTGCTTTGCTATTGAAGACAAAATGTGAGAAATTGAAAGATAATTAAGACGAGAAAATTGGATAAGGTATGATCTCTGCCTTAATGTAGAGAACTTCGATTCATAAATATCATTTGCTGTGATAACAATTGGAAAAGTGCTCTGTGAAACTATCTCCTGAAGTGCAGAAATCCCTCCCTTATCTTGGTTAGTTGCTATTCCATCGACTTCGTCAACCAAAATAATTTTGCCTTTAGTAAATAATGATTGCTGCTTTGCTGCCCTGCCAGCTATTTTTTCCACATTTTCTTTATTTCTGAAATCTGATGCATTTATCTCTATGACATCCCACTTTAATTCGTTTGCAAGTCCATAAACAGAAGCAGTCTTGCCGCTTCCTGCTGGGCCATGAAGAATAATTGCCTTGCCAGGCTTGAATTTCTCAACATAATGCTTTAGCTGAGAGATAGCTGCATCTTGCCCTTGTATTTCAGAAAGATTTTTTGGCTTGTACTTGTCGGTCCAGAGCATAAGTAAAAAGTATTTTGATTGTTTATTAACATTTTGATTTGCAAATTGAGCAGCTTTTTGACGGCTTCACATTAACAAAGTCAAAAGAAAATGTTTCTCCACTGAAATAAAACAATTTGGATGAAGGATTTTTCCCCGTTAAAATCTTGATTGCTTCATTTGCCTGCAAAGCGCCAATTACGGTTGTTGCTGTGGCAAGCACCCCTGACTCACAGCAAGTTTTGCCAGATTTTGTTTTTGGAACAATACATTCAAGACAAGGTGATTTTATGACAGAAAAAAGCATGCATTTGTTTTCAACT
>JAWCRX010000034.1:0-7551 GCA_038869035.1 Candidatus Woesearchaeota archaeon
GACCAAAACAAAAAGTTCTTTCATTTAAAGAAAAAATGAAGTGGACTTCAATTATTCTTGTAGCATTTTTTGTTCTTGGGATAATTCCTCTGTTTGGACTTGGTCAAAACGCATTGCAGCAATTTGAATTCCTTTCAGTAATATTAGGAGCAGAATTTGGAAGCATTATATCTCTCGGTATTGGACCTCTTGTAACAGCTTCTATTGTATTGCAGCTTTTAGTAGGAAGTGGTATTTTGAAAATTGACTTAACAGATCTTGAAGGAAAGAGATTTTTTCAAGGATTGCAAAAATTTACAGGATTAATTTTTGTTGTTTTTGAAGCAGTAATTTATGTCTTTATGGGGGGTTTAGCTCCAGATCCATCATTAAGTGGATTGCCAATTTATTTCCAGCTTGAATTATTGCTTGTTTTCCAGCTTTGTCTTGGAGGAATTTTAATTATGTTTATGGATGAGGTTGTTTCAAAGTGGGGCTTTGGAAGCGGAATTAGTTTATTTATTGCAGCAGGAGTTTCAAAATCATTGTTCATTAGAGCATTTTCTTTTTTACCATCACCAACAAATCCCGAGTTAATGACTGGAGCAATTCCTGCATTATTTCAGAGTTTGGCTGCTGGAGATCCTCAAACTGCTGCTTTAATGGCAAGCGGAGTAATTGCAACTTTGGTTGTTTTCTTTATAGCTGTTTATGTTGAAGCAATGAAAGTTGAAATCCCATTATCATTTGGAAGAATTCGCGGCCATGGAATAAGATGGCCATTAGCATTTATGTATACTTCTAACATCCCAGTAATATTAGTTGCTGCTTTACTTGCAAATATTCAATTATGGGCAAGATTGTTACAAAACTGGGGGTATCCTATTTTAGGAACTTTTGCAGGCAATAGCCCTGTTTCAGGATTAGTACTGTGGGTATTCCCTGTAGATATTTTTGGAGCATTCATTAGAGGTTCATTGACTATGGTTAATATTGCGCATGCACTTGTTTATGTTTTAATTATGGTTAGCGGAGCAATCATGTTTTCTTTATTTTGGGTTCAGACAGCAGGAATGGATCCAAAATCACAAGCAAAAAACATGATGGCTTCAGGATTACAAATTCCTGGATTTAGAAAAGATGAAAGAGTACTAGAATATCTATTGAAGAGGTATATTTGGCCTTTAACTGTGATGGGAGCAATTACAGTTGGATTATTGGCAGGATTTGCTGACATTTCTGGCGCATTAACAAACGGAACTGGTTTATTATTAACAGTTATGATTATCTACAAGCTTTACGAAGAAATTGCTAAGCAACACATGATGGATATGCATCCTGCTTTAAGGCAATTCATGGAGTAAATAAGACGTAAAGTCCCACGACTAAAGGAGGAATAAACTAAATGTCATTCATCAACACAATTCTTGACCCTATATTTGGGCCTATTTTATTTCTTGACCCTTTTTTGGGGATAATAATCATATCTTTTCTTGTTTCTTTGCTAATGTCCATTATTTACAAATACATGACTAATCAAAATCAAATGAAACAATTCAAAGATGATATAAAAAAGTATCAAAAAGAAATGAAGGAAGAAAAACAAAATCCTCAAAAAATGATGGAAATCCAAAAAAAAGCAATGGAAGTCAATATGCAGTATATGATGCAAAGCTTAAAGCCAACTCTCGTGACTTTTATTCCAATAATAATTATTTTCGCATGGTTGAGTTCTCACTTTGCATATGAACCTATTACTCCTCAAACAACTTTTGATGTAACCATAGAACTAGAAAAAGAAGTTGAACAAATTTCAATTTCATTGCCTAAAGAATTAGAGATTGTTGAAGACAACATAAAAAAACCAGAAAATAAAGTAGCAACTTTTAGTATTAAGCCGCAAAAAGAAGGAGAATATTTGCTTACTTTTAATGTCGAAAAAACAGAATATAACAAAGATGTTTTAATAACTAATAGACAAAAATATGTAGAACCAACAAAAGCATTTAACGATGGAGTTGTTAAGGAGATAAGAATAAATCAAAAGCAACTTAAAATTCTTAATCTCTTTGGCTGGCAACTTGGCTGGATAGGAAGCTATATTATATTTTCAATTGTCTTCAGCTTAATAATAAGAAAAGTAATGAAATTAAATTAAGCAATACTTTTATAAATAGACGATAAATTCCAAAAACATGGTGCGCCCACAATTAAGAGCAAGAACATTGAGAAGAGTTCAAAGAAAAACTCCTGGTGGAAAAACTACCCAGCACCATGTTAAAAGAAAGCCATCAAAAGTGATATGTATTGGGTGCGGAAATTATTTAGCATGAGTTCCTCACGTAAGAGCAACAAAATTTCATTCAATATCAAAATCACAAAGAAGGCCTGAACGTCCATTTGGAGGGCAATACTGCAGCAGATGCAGCAGAGAGCTTATCAAAGCAAAAATAAGGCCATTATAGAAAATCTTCGTAGAATAGATGGTGACACTATTCAAAACAAGCGAAGCGGAGAATAAAATGTTTGAAGTTGGAAGAGTTTGTATAAAGCTTGCCGGAAGGGATGCTGGTAAAAGATGTATTATTTTAGATATTCTTGATAAAAATATGGCCTTAATTGATGGTGAAACAAGAAGAAGAAAATGTAATGTTGCTCATTTAGAGCCATTGCCTGAAGTTCTTAAAATAGAAAAAAATGCTTCTCATAATGAAGTTGTAAAATTATTCAAAGAATTCGGTATTGAATTAAGGGAAACAAAAAAGAAGCAGCCTGGACAGAAGCCAAAGTGATAAAATTTGAAAGCAACCAAGTGTTTTAACCCTGCACTGAAACATACAAAGAAATTAATCTTACTATTTTAGTGGAAATTTTGGTAGTAATTTAAATAATTCTGACAAGTTTATTTCTAATGCTGCAACCGGCATTGTAATGTTCCAATTCTCAAGTACTTGAGGATGAAGTTCTCCAATATAAGCTACATCTACATTGTTTATTGATACTCTTGCACATCTTCCATTAATAAATGAATCATGAGTTGTTTCTCTAATGCTATATTCAATATTGATTGATCTGCACAAGGCATCTAAAATCTGTTTTATCTGAGTAAAATCTGCTCTTTCATTGCAAATTAAAACTCCTAATCTCTTGAATTCATTGACATGAGTTTCTTGGTTTGGATCTATTTTAAAACAAGTTCCTATTTCAAATATATTTTGTGGATATTCATTATGTTGATTATGAGATAAAACCCTCATTAATGAAGGAATAATCCAATTTCTAAGATGTGAAAAATCTGCAGACGCACTTCTGACATTTATTGCAGGGTAATTAAGCAACATTTTTTTGTTTAAATCTTCTAAAGAAATAAGATGATAAGTAGAAACTTCCATGCAACTAAGTCCAATCATTATGTTTGCAACTTTGTTGCAAAATTTTTCAAAAGAATCTTCCTCTCCAATAGTTGCTACTTTAGGAATCTCGGCTTTAAAATTTTCATAACCATAAGCTATTGCAATGTCTTCAACTAAATCAATTTGGTGAAGAATGTCTGCCCTGTAACAAGGGAGCTTGACCTTGCCTTTTTCATAGCAAAATCCCATTCTTTCAAGCAATTGTTGAACATTTTTTTCAGTCAAATTTAATCCAAGAATTTTATTTACATAATTAATGTCAATTTTTATTTCCTCTATAGATAAATCTGGAGAAATCTTTTTTTCTTTGCCATAATTTAACTCAAGTGAATAAATTTCACCACCCATATCGGCAAGAGCAGTTACAATTATGTTAAGACATTTTGATAAGATTTTATAATCAAACCCAGAACACTCAATAAAAACTTCTTTAGTTGTTTCAGTTATTTTCCCAACTGTGTCTGAATTTATTATTGGTGGCATTGACAATATTTGTTGCTTAGAATCAACAAATATTGGGAACAATTCTTTTCCTTCTAAAAGATGTCCATACTCCTTTCCTGTTTTATTTTGGGATAGAATTTGGGAAGCTGTCATAGCTTTTGATTCTTCAAGAGGAATAAACTTGATTTCTTCTGGTTTTTTTGCACAATAAATAACTGGAAAAGTTATTTTTTCAAGAGGATAAATTCCAATTGCTGCTTTTTTTCTGTTTCTTCCGTAAGTAACATGAAGTTTTTCTTGAATCTGAATAATTTCTTTTATTTTTTCATCATTAAATGCAAGATTTTTTACAATTGCACATGCTGTAAATGGTCTTATCTTTTCAACAGAGCTTTCAATAATTAGTTTTTGCCCAGATGGCTTTGCAGAATAATTTTTTAATCCTGTTTTTGCGCCAATAAAAGAAGCAAATGCTCTTGAAATTCCCTCATTACTAAGTAAATCCGGTCTATTAGGAGTTATATCAGCAACAATTTCAGTTTCAGATATATTGTTTATTTCAATTCCCATATAAATCAATTTTTCTTTAAGTTCATCATCGTAAAATCTTTTGCCAGATGATTGCTCTAATATTTTTCTATTAATAATAATTGAGGTCATTTGAGAAACACCTTCATTTCTCTAAGTTGTTTTAGATCATTTTTGTATATATCTCTTAAATCAGAAATATTAAAGTACTCAACTTCAGTTCTTGCTAATCCAAGCCCCCAAGCCAACACAGGAACTTCTTTTCCAATTAATGTTTTAGTAACCTCTGGTCTGAATATCCCGCAGCCGCCAAGCTCTATCCATTTCTTGAATATTGGATGAAAAACATCTATCTCTGCACTTGGTTCAGTATAAGGAAAATAATGTGGTCTTATTCTTATATCTGAATAGCCCATTTTTCCAAAGAATTCTTTTAAGTAGCCAATCAAATATCTAAAATTAGCATTTTCATCAACAACTATACCCTCCACTTGATAAAATTCAAACAAATGTGAAGTATCTAAAGTTTCATTTCTAAATACTTTTCCTACAGAAAAATATTTTTGTGGTAAATCAGATGCTTTTAGTTTATGAATTGTCTGTGCACTTAGAACAGTGGTATGTGTTCTTAATAATAATTTTTTTGCTTCTTGCTCTGAATATTTATACTGCCAACCTTTTGAGTTTGTATCAGCACCATTTTCATGAACTGCTTTTATTTTTCCAAACAATTCTTTAGGTAATTTTCCTTCTTTTGGTCCTTCTAAGTAAAAAGTATCCTGAACATCTCTTGCAGGATGGTCTTGCGGAATGAACAAAGCATCTAAATCCCAAAAAGCAGTTTGAACTATGTTCCCCTTCATTTCCTTGAACCCAAGTTCAAGCCAGATTCTTTTTACATATTCTATGACTTGATTTTCAAAATGCCTTTTTATAGGATATATTTTTGGGACATTTATTTTTACATCATAAAGTCTGAATTCTTCTTTCTTCCATTTTCCTGAAGAAAGTAATTCTGGTGTTAGTGCTTCAATATATTTCTTGTCAATTTCAGATGACTTAAGAACTTTTTTACCAACATCTGTCAAACTAACATGAATTACTTTCTTTTGTTTTATTTCAATGAATTCTTTCCTGTTTTTTAGTTCTTGAAATGCAAGAAGTTTCTCATCTTTTAGTTTTGATTTGTCTATTGGAAGTTCTTTAAGCAGTTTTTCTTCAGAAAATTCTTTGTCAAGAAACTTTTTTCCTTGTTCTGTTAATGAAATTACAAGATCTTTCTCTTTTTTAATATCAATTGCTGCTTTTTTTCTGAGCAAGCCAATTATAACATTGCTTTCTTCTTTTGTTAATGATGCTTTTTTTGTAAGTTCCTTCAATGAAAGAGATTCTTGAGATTCTTTCAAAGCAGCAAGTGCCCTTCTTTCAGGAAGTCCTTTTTTTAATGCAAGCTTTCCATTTTTGCCTATTTCAATGATTTCTTTTCTTTCTTCAGTTATTGTGACTAAATCTTTGTTTTGAAGCCATTGTAATGCTCTCATTACTTCAACGTCTTTTAGTTTTGTAGCATTAACAATCTCAGAGAATTCTTTATGTAATACAATTGCTTTTATGGTCTTTCTTTCCAATGGACTTAAAGACTTGGCAACATCATTGACTTCCATTTAAATGAGGTATCCAGTAGTTATATAAAATTAACTAGTCGTTTAGAGAAATAGGAGCACAAGTATGGCCAATACTATAAGGTTCCCAACGTCCGCTATTGAAGTTGTTATAGGTATTAGAAAATTATTTGGATCTTCATGTTTTTTGTAAAAATATGATCCTAAAATAATAACTGCTAAAAAAAGAAGAATTACAAGAAATGAGACATCAATAAAAATTATTGCTATTATTTTGTAAGCCATTGCTGCAGAAACAGGATTTCCTGTCATAACTGAGATAACAATAGATAAGACTGCGCTTACTATTGCAAGAAAAACTGCAATTATAAAAATTTCACTAAAAAGGGTTCTTAATTCATTTGTTTGCCACCATTTTTTTCTTACTTTTCCTTCATGAAGCATTGTTGAAAATCTTGCAGAAACTATAGTTCCATAATCTCCTATCATATCATTAAGAGTAGGCATCATTATCACTAGAGGAATGACTGAAGCTAAAAGAACGCTTATATTTTCTATTGCAAATCCTCCAAGCAAACTAAAAATTGCTGATAAAATCAATATTTTCCAGCTCTCTTTTAAGATTGTTCTTGTGACGTTTGCATGTGATCCATATTCTTTTACATAAAATAATGTTTTTTTGGATATTTTGTATTTTTTATGAATATGGTGAATTAAAGGATGATGTTTGCTTCTTCTTATTTTCCTTAATTTTTCAAGATGATGTCTTATCGTCTTCATAGTATCACCAATGTAAAAAGCAAAGACAAAATGCTTATTATATCGCCTGTTGAAGTTACAAAAGGACCCATAATATTGTTTGGATCATGGCCTTTCTTGAAAATATAAAAAGTCATAAACAAAGTAATAGGAACTTCAATAATATTAGCAATTACCCCTGCAACAACAGGAACTACTATTAAAACAGGTATGAATTTTCCAATAATCACATAATTAAACAAAAAGGCAATCACTCCAAGAAAAAAAGATATTAAGATGGCCAACAAAAGTGATGCTACAAGATTTCCTCTTATTATTTTTGTATTAGATATTTTTGGCTTTACAATGCCAAGAAATAATCCTGAACTTAACCTTGAGGCCAATGAGCCACTTATATTCCCTCTAAGATCAAGAAAAGCAGGAAAAATAAGCAATATGCCTGGAATCAAAAATATTCTGTCAACATAAATTGCTAAAATTGTACCAGCAAACAAGCCTCCACCAATTGAAACGATTTGCGATAGAAAGATCTCTTCGAACTCTTTTTTAAACTCCATAATCTTTATCTAAAACAAGCATTAATATAGATTTCTATGACAAAGAAAAATTTACTTAACAATTTCTTTCGCAAGCTTCATTTGTTTCCATGCAAGATGGAATAAGTCTCCAAGTGCCTTTGCAAAGAAAGGTGTGTTGATCCATATGCCAACATCATATGTTGGATGTACTTCTTTATCATCCAATACCATAAAGATGACTTCTTTTTCATCAACAACTACGAATCTTGCTTTGATGTCTTTTTCGTG
>JAWCRX010000035.1:0-7453 GCA_038869035.1 Candidatus Woesearchaeota archaeon
AAGAAACTTCTGCATTCTCAAGTTTTTGTTTTACTTTTTCATAATTATTTCTTAATTTAAATTTCAAAAATTCGATCGAATCTTTCCATTCATTAAAAGTAATTAGCCTGTCGATTGGCCACATTGAAGTGCTTTTGTATTTGTCTTGTCTTATTTCATATTCTATTGTATTTCTATCTACTATTTCAATTGCTTTTGAAAGAGGAAATTTATTTATTAATTCAAACAGAATTTTATTCTTTTCATTTACTAGATCCGGATAGAATAATATTCTGTAATCTATATCATTTGCAGCCAAGTCAAGAGTATTTTCAGGCATATAAGAAATATGTTGGTTCCACGGGATTGGCATGAACAATCCAGAAGAGGGGTCAAAATATATTCTGTTATTATGTCTGCTGTCAGTGTGTATGTCCCATATTAAAGTTTTTAGTGCAAGAAATTTGAGATATTCTTCCTCAAAATGTCTTTTAAAAAAAGTGTAATACTCTTCATTATTTGATTTTGTTACTGAATCAAAAAATACTTGGCGGACTTCTTTTGCTCTTTTGATATCTTCATCAGCAGTGACGTCTATTTCCCAGTTCTCTACATTATCAAACAATCTTCTTCTATGCATTTCTGGAGTCATCCAATTTGTAGAATTTCCTTCCCATTTATCGCCAACAAAAATATCACCTGGCAGATAGTCAAATTTTCTCAAAAATGATTCGTCTGGTTGATCTATGTAATAGTAAACTCCCATGTATTTTGAGTTTAGGAAAAATGCTACGGGATATATTTCAGGATTCATTAAATTTAATTCTTTTAAAAATTTAGATATAATTACAGACTCATAATGGTCCATGTATTGTGGAGTTACTATGTTAAATTTATTCACACCATTGAAAAGCTTTTTTTGATCTAACTTTATTCTCCATGATTTCTTTATAGAACCCCAATGATAATAATTATCACCCCTATATCTTACATCTGCATCATAAGTCATGTTTTGATAAATAAACTGTCCAGCAACATATTCTTTACCTGAATAAGGAAGATTGCTATTGAGCTGGTCGAGCTTACTTTGTCTCACATACAAACTAAAAACAGGGATATCTATTTTATTATAATCGAAATCAGGGTTACTTAAGCTTTGTCTTATTATGATAAAGAAGTCGTGCTGTACACTTAAAAAAAATCTGAATAGCGCATCCCATCTAAAATCACCAGTATCATTTTGAACAGAAATCTTTTCAACAACATTGCTAAACAAGATAATTAAAATGAAAATAAGGCATAAACTAAGAATCCAGACAAGAAACTTGTCCAAATGTTCAGTTCTTGCTGAAAAGAATTTTGTTTTTTTTATCTGTTTATAATTTATTATAACTAAAATTAGAACAAACAAAAAAAGGATATCAAAGACAAGTGGTGCAATCAAATGCTTTGCGTGAATTTCATAAGATTCTATTTCGGTTTTGCTTTTAAAGTAATTCTCTAATAATTCAGCTCCAAAAAAAATAGTGAGAACTATTCCTAAAAGAACTAGAATCGTAACAAATATTCTAACATTATTCTTCATAATCAGTAAGTAAGATGTTCTGTGCCAATTAAGTAAGCGCTTTTGACGTGCTTAGTTTTTTTCAACTCATTGATCAGCTTTGTTCTATCAGCTTCCTTGCCTTTTTTGAACCTTACAAGAACAACCGCCTCATTATATTGGTCATTATCAGTTGTTTCTATGCTCAACAGATCATGATGATCAAGATATTTTTCAAGTAGTTTATCGAATAAATCTTCAAACACAAGAGTTTTTGGAAATACTACTTTTAAGATCTCATCTTTGTAATGTTTTTTACTTGCAAACTTGGTTTTCCTCATTAATACAAAAAGAAAACACACAAATAAAGTCATTATGACTGCAAGAACATAAAATCTAGTTCCTACTGCCATTCCTATTGTCATCATAAAAAAAATATAGCCAACATCTCTTGTTTCTTTTACTGGATTTCTAAATCTAATAATTGAAAGAGCCCCTACGAGAGTGAATGCTCTTGCTATGTTGCTTCCGATTATTAGCATAATTGTTGAAACTAAAACTCCAAACACCAAAATGGTTTGAACAAAATCTGAAGAATAAGACAATCCTTCATGAGTTAATTGGTATGTCTTTGCAGCAATGTAACAAAGAACTGTGCTTATTACTAAAACATTAATTATATCAACTACTGAAAACACATTTGTTGCTGACCCTATTGATTCAAGACTGTTGATGTACCACACCATTTTTATGATCAAACAAGTGCTTTTTATAAAGCTACCGTATTATACCTTTAAGCACGAAAAAGCTCACCTCTTTATAAATCTTTCGTTTTTTAACCACTAATAAGTAGTAACTTATAAGTAAGAAATACAGAATATTTAAAAAAGAATAAAGAGTCCTTTTTCATATGAAAGTTTTGATCGTCACAACATCTTTCCCTGCATACAAAGGCCATAGCCAAAGCCCTTTCATATACGAGCTCGCAAGGCACCTTGTCAAAGAAGGGGTTAAGGTAGGGGTGGTCTGTCCATATTACAAGTTAAGCAAGTCAAAGCATGAGGTTCTTGATGGAATAAGTGTTGAAAGATTTCAGTATATGTGGCCAAAGTCAATACAAACGTTGACAGAAGGCGGAGGGGTAGGTGCATTCAAAAAAAGCATTTGGGGTCTTGTACAGGGATGCACATTTCTAATGAGCATGTTTTTTGCAACAAGAAGGTTAAGTAAGAGTTATGACATAATACACTGCCAATGGGCACTTACTGCACTTCCAGTTTATTTCGCAAAAAGAGGCAAACCAATCATAATTACTTTGAGAGGAAGTGACATTAATCTTGCAAAAAACCCAATATTCAGAGTTGTACAAAAGTTCCTGTTCAGAAAAGTGAAGTTTATCGTTTCAAACAATTCTAAACTAATAGAAGAGGCAAAAAAGCTCGGTTTTCAGACTCCTGTTGCAACAATCTTAAATGGAGTTGACATCACTAAGTTCAGGCCAAGAGACAAAAATTTTGCAAGAAGGAAATTATCTTTGCCTCTGAACAAAAAAATTGTGCTTTTTGTCGGTTGGCTTGTAGAAGTTAAGGGAGTAAAGTATCTTTTAGAAGCATTCTTTAAAGTTCTGAAAAAACATCCCAACTCGATTTTGGTCATCGTTGGTGAAGGACCATTGAGAAAAGAGTTTGAAGAGAAGGCCAAAAAACTAAATGTTCTGCGAAACATTAAATTTGAAGGGGCAAAGAGACCTGACCAAGTTCCATTCTACATGAATGCAACGGACATCTTGGTGCTTCCGAGCCTTGCAGAAGGCATGCCAAATGTTGTTATGGAAGCAATGGCATCTCAAAAAGCAGTTGTTGCAACAAAAGTTGGGGGAGTTCCAGAGCTTCTGAAAAATTATGGAGTTATAATTAATCCAAAAAGTGTCGGAGAACTTGAAATGACCATCAGCCATCTTTTAAGCAATCCTAAAAAGATCAACAGACTAGGAAAAATAGCTAGAAAAAGCATAATTGAGAGAAATTTGACTTGGCAGCAGACTGCAAAAAAATATAAGCAAATTTATGGAGAAGTTTTGGCTAAATGAAAAAGAAAACATCCTTCTTTTTGTTGGGAATAATTATTATTTCTTTACTCATTAGTGTGCCTTTTTTGAATGAAGAAAGCTTTTGGGGTGATGAATATCACTCAATATTTACTGCAAACAAAGAACTATCCAAATTACTTGATCATCTAGTAAATAAAGACAATCACGCCCCGTTATATTTTATTATCCTCCATTTCTGGATAAAATTCTTCGGGATTACAGAAGTCTCCACAAGAATGCTTTCGACTATTTTTGGGGTGTTTGCAATTATTATGTGCTATCTTTTGTCAAGACAAATATTTGATAAAAAAACTGCAAAAATATCCTCTATTATTTTCTTGACATCAGGGATATTTCAAACATATATGCAGGAAGTGAGAATGTATACTCTTGTGACTTTTCTTGTCCTTTCCCAAATTTACTTTTTTTCTAGATATTTGAGAAAAAATAAGAAAATTGACCTCTTCTTTTATTCAATTTTTACTGTCCTTTCTCTTTACACTCATCCTTTTGCATCAATATCTTTTATCCTTATCAATATTTTTGCAGTTGCAATTCATAAAAAAGTCACAAGCCAATGGCTTTTTGCTCAAATGATTATTTTATTATTATATTCCTATTGGATTAAAGTTATTCTAAGTCAATTTATTGCTCATTATGACACAATTATGATGCTTATAGAGTCGAGATTTGGCTCTATAATAAATTTTGAAATTATCTTATCGCTAACTTCTATATTTTTTATTCTTTTCTGCCATTATTTGTACAGAAATTCATTGATTGTTATAAAAAAAATAAAAAGAATTTTTTACAGTTTAAGCCCAGGTTTGCTTCTTGCAGCAATTTTAGTTGTAGAGACCTTGCAGATTTTTTTCTATAATATGTTCTTCTCCAGTTCACCGTTCATAAGATACTTTCTTTTTCTTCTCCCTCTTACAATAATGGTTGTTTCATACAAGATAGCAACAATAAAGTCAAAAAACATGGCATTGATTATTTTGGCCTCAATCCTTATCTTTCAGATTGGGACAGTAGCTTTTAACTTATCCAACACTAATAGATACGACTGGAAAAATGCTGTAAAAGAAGTCCGCCCTCTAATTAAGGAAGAGGATTATGCGATCGGCTTTGATAGCGGTGGAACTTCCTTTGATTTGTTTAATTATTATTACAAAAAGACTTACAATGAAGATATAAAGAAAAATATGTTCAGGGTGAGGGAAGATAGAGGGATAATCAGCGATATTGAAGAAGAATATGTGAGTGCGGATGAGTTTTATGAGATTAAAAAGAAGACAAAGATTGTAGTAATAACAAACAGAAAAGAGGGGGAAAGCCAGATAAAGAAACTTTTAGATGAAAAGTCTCCTTTCTTTGCTAAAAAACTTAAAGACATAGAAATATATGCATACAATTGATGAAAATGGCAAAAGGGAATAAAGAGATGTATGATAAGATCAAGCCTGGTTATTACCATGAGGCCATGCTCCATGGAAAACCAATACAAAGGTTTTGGCACAAGGCAAAGTTCACAACAGTCATCAAATTGATGAAGCCAAATAAAAAAATCCTTGACATTGCATGTGGTCCTGGCTCCCTTTTCTTTTTGATGAAAAAGCCAATGAAGTTGATGGTTGGGACAGACTTAGCCCTTCCCCAGCTTTTCTATGCAAAAAAAGTTTTTCCAAAAGCAAACTACATAGCATCTGATGTTTTTCATCTTCCATTCAAGGAAGAGTCTTTTAACTATGTTATAATGCTTGAACTGATTGAACACTTGCCAAAAAATGATCTTATTTTCAGGGAAGTGAAAAAGGTCCTAAAGAAAGGTGGCAAATTAATTGTATCGACGCCAAATTATATGAGCCTATGGCCAATTATAGAGAAGATTTGGGATATCTTCAGCCCCATTAAATATAGTAAACAGCACATTAATTTTTATACGCAAAAAAGGCTGGCTCTGGAGCTTAGCAAGGCAGGCTACAAAAGTATAAGAATAAATACAAAATTTGTCATTTCCCCATTTGTTGCAGTCTTCTCTCCAAGAATTGCTTTCAAAATCTTTGAGATTGAAAGCAGAATATTTCCAAGAGTAGGGCAGATAATATTTGTAGAAGCAGAGAAATGACTATTTTACCTTAAAAATTATTGTGGCAGGGTTTTGATTTGCAAGAGTAAAAAGATCTGAAGATGCAATCTCCTGTATCTTAACTGTTGTCTGGTTCCCTTTCTCGCTAAAGGTCCTTTGGTCGAAAATTATATATTCATATTCATTTCTCTTCAGCCAGTTGCTTATTTCAGAAACATCCTTGCTGTTTATTTTCTCCCTAAATTCTATCTCGTTCTGACACCAACCACATGAATACATATCTAAACCTATTAGACGGTAAGTCCCTTCCTCATTTGTCGCAAATATTTTTGTGTTGATGGGAAGTGACCTTAACCAGAGATAGCCATCCAACTCTTCAAAAGACATCCAACCCCCTCCGGGCCCCCATTGTGCTGTATTTAGTTCGAATTTTTGTTGACCAGAAGTAAACCACACTCCAAAAAAGATCAATATAATAATCATTATTGGTGGAACATTTGCTTTTTTTCCTAAAGACAACAATAAATAAGTTCCATATACGGCCAATAAACTTCCTACTAAGGCAAAAAAGAGCCAGAATCGAAACGTATAAAGAGCAAATGGAGCCCACCATCTTGTTCCCCCGTGAACTCCGAAGAAAACAAAAACTGACCAGAAAATTAATGCTAGCTTGTTTGGGTCATTGATCAACTTTTTATAGCTAAGAACGAAATAAACTAGTGCAAGCACGAGTAAAATAGATAAAACAACTCCAACTCCTATTGGAACGTTAATAGTGTTTTGACCTTTTGCGAAGAAAATATCATTAAAAGTATATTGCCCATGTTGCCTTGTTGCAGATCCTAGAATTCCATAACGTTTTATTCCTTCAATTGAAGGGTGTACGGGTGGTGGTTGGTCTCTTACTTCTCCTTGTCTTATTCCCTCACTAAATATTTTTGATGGACCATACTTAATAAGCATTGGCCCCCACCAAAGAGCAAAAGAAATCACCAAAGCAACCATGAGAACAAACATTGTTTTCCATTCAACTTTTTTGAAAGAAATGCTTTTTGCCAAAAAGAGTAAAAATATCAAAATCACAAATTTGATTGCTTTAGTTTCTTGAGTAACAAAAACGGCGCTAGTAATTATTCCTGAAAATATTAGATATTTAGTCGTTTTTGATTCTTCAAACAAAACATAAAGTCCTACAATTATAAGAGTCAGTGCCAACCCTTGCGACCAAATAAAATGTGTTAAATAAGTAGGAAACATTGTTAAGAAAAAAGTTGCAAGTAAAGCCTTTTTTGATGAACTAAAAAATCTTTTTGAGAAATAAAAGAAAAACAATATGCCTAATGATATGAAAAGTGAATTAAAAAACTTTAATGTCCAATTTATGGAGGGGCTTGTTTGGTGCAAAATTCCCAGAATTCCATCAAATGCAGGAGGTCTTGCATCCAAGTAAATTAAATAATGTTTACCTACCACTGGCTCGTAAACTGTTTTTTTTATAGAAACATATTTTACAGACAAAGCATGAGCCCAAGGATCGTCATCTTCTAAATAAGGATAAGCAAAAGCACCAATTAAGTACATATAGAAAGTAAATAAAAATAGAAGCAATACAACAAAAGTTGTAAAAGAAGGTTTTATTTTTTTTATTTCAAAGTTATTTATATTTTTGTAATTTCTTAACGTAGTTTAGTATTGTTATTTGAGTTTTTTTATATTTATGTTTGGTATTGATTTTTTTTTTTTTTTTCTGCCG
>JAWCRX010000036.1:0-7431 GCA_038869035.1 Candidatus Woesearchaeota archaeon
CCGTGACGGGCAGGCTAAACTGCCAGTTATTTCCGCGATAGAATTATATAGGAACAATTTAATAAAAAATTTCTAAAAGCGCTCATTTTTGTTCAACGACTTGTCCACCAGCTTGCTGGATTTTTTCTTTTGCTCCTTCAGAAAATGAAGGAGATATAATTTTCATCTTTGTTTTTAGTGATCCAGAACCAAGAACTTTGTTATAGCCAAGTTTGCTTACATCTATAACAATCATGTCCCCTTCTTTTGTTGCTAAATTATTTAAAATATATTTAGAAGCATTCAATTCAAGCGACTCTATGTTAATAGAGTTTATAAATGGCTTTTTTTTCCCAGCAAAGCCTTTTTTACCAAAATAGTTTAGTTTCTTCCAAATACTTGGCTTTTTCTGATCTCCTCTTTTTCCTGTTCCAGACATTCCTTTTCCTCCCCTATGTCCTTTGCCACGGTGTTTTTTCATTGCACCCCATCCATGGGTTTTACTTCCTCTTAATTTTCTAACTTTTTTATTTCTTCTGACAGTCATTTATATCATCCTCATCAACAAATCATTGATTTTTTCTTCTCTGTCTCCAAGAGCCCCCTTGTTTTTGAATGCAACTTTGATTCCTTTTCTTCCAAAACCTTTTCTTGGAGAGTTTAAGGCATAGTATTTTTTTCCTTTGTCTCTTTTCTTCAACATTTGTTCAACTTCAGGACTTAATTTTCCCCAAGTTACATAGTCTTTTATTTTCTTTACCATGCCAAGATTGCAAGGAGTGTCTTCAATAACAACACAAGAATTCTTTTTTAGTAGTCTTAACATTTTGAAAGTGTCTTTTAAGTCATTTGTTAAATTAATTCCTCCTCTAACTCTTATAACTGCAATCTTAGCCATGAATTCTTCCCTCTATTATGCCGAGAGGCTCATTAACTTTTGAAGGGATTTTAGTTTCCATAAGTTTTTCAAGAGCTGTTAAGCATGCTTTAATCAGATTTACTTTAGTTTTAGAATGACCTTTTGTTTTGCTCCATACATCTTTTATCCCTGCCAATCCTAAAATCCTCTGGCATTCTTTTTCAACTATTAATCCAGTTCCCTTTGGAGCAGGAATCAATGTTATTTCAACACTTCCACATTTTCCATGAATTTTGAAGGGAATTGAATGAGGATTTTTGCATCCGCATTGCCAACTTCCACATCCTCTTTTTATTTTCATTATATTCATCTTTGCTTTTCTGATTGCTTTTTCTCTTGCAGGAACAGTCTCTCTGCTTTTTCCATAGCCCATTCCTACATAACCATTTTTATTTCCTACAATTGCCATTGTTGCAAAACTTGGCTTGTTTCCTTCTGCAGTTTTTTTCTGAGTTTGCTGGAATACTCTTTTTTGACCGCCGCCAAATTTACCTTTTGCCTGACCAATCATAAGAAGCTCTGTTTCTAATCCAGGCAACAATGTATCTGTAATCTCGGCTTCTAAAATTTTTTTACCTTCATCTAATATTAAATCAATATCATTAATTTCTCCTGTTGAAACTTTTTTACCGATTTCTGTTTTTGGTTTCCAACCTTCTTTTATAAAAACCTCAGACTTTACTTCTGTAATCTCTTCTGGAGCTTTAAATTCTTCCTCAGTCTCAATAAATATGCTTTCTTCCTCTTCTTGTGGCTTTCTTTTTTTCTCAGTCATTTTTTATTCCTTTATTACTTTTGTTTTTATATTTTGAACATCTGAAACAATTGTTTTCGATTTTTGAACAAAATTTTCAATATGTTTTCCTAACAATCTGTCTTCAGTCGGCAAAATTTCAGGATTATGAGGAATCTTTAGCCCGGCATCAATGGCACCTTTGAGACAAGCATATATTTTAGAGCCTTTAGTTGATGAATAAAAACCAGTATCGAGAATTGCTTCCTTAATTCCAGACTTAATTGCTTTTCTTCCAAGCATCATTCCTACTAAATAGGCGGATGAAATATTGTTGCCATGTTTCCAACCATATTTTTTTAATAATTCCTTTGTTGACGCACTTGCAACTATCTTATCTCCTTTTACATCAAACAATGCAATTTGCGCGTATGTTGACATTAAACTTTTTCTTACAATGAATCTTGGTTTGTTGCCCAGTAAAAGCTTAATTCTTTTCTTATAATTAGTTCTTCCTTTTCTTTTTCTTCTATATGCTACAGTATAACGTTGCATTATCATTTTTTTCTAAATCCTCTTGATTTTGAAAATTGAAAATTCATTTTCATTTTTTTATCAACCCTCTTTCTGTCAGGTATAATCTAATGTGTCTTTCGCTTCTGAAAAATCCACCCTTTATCTTTCTGTAAAGCTCTTTGTAAATATCTACATTAATTTTTTTTGCATCTTTTAATGCTTGAACATAGCTTCTTTGAGACCTTACTTGATTTATCCATGTTGATTTTTGGTTAAGACGGGCATTTTTTCCTCCCTTTCTTGATCCAATATTTCTCTGTCTGCCTTTTCTTTTTTGGGAAGCAATCTTTTTTGCCCTAAATCTTGAAATTCCAATTTTTTGCTTCTTTAATATGACTTCATTGTTTATTAAATTTCTAAGATCCTTTCTTGTGATAGCTTCACCTATTTCTTCCAATTTATTTTGGTCAAATATTACTCTGTTTGGAGAGCATTTCAATATTCTTGCTACAATTTTTTTCTTGTTTGATGTCATTTTATATTCTCTTTGTCAATACCTTTTCTTTTTCTTTTGCTTGCTGTTTTTTCTTATCTTCTTCTGATAATTTTTCTTTCTTTTTAGCTTCTTTCTCAGGTTCTTTCTTGACTTCTTTTTGCTCAGTATTTTTTGCTTCTCTTTTTGATTTTATTTTTTCAAGGAATTGTTCCGGCTTTATATTCAAAATCTTGATCCCTTTTCTTTTTGCTTCTTCAACAATTGAAATTCTTTTTTTATTACCTACTGATCTGCCTATTATAATTGAATTCTTTTTTGTGTCCAACTTTTCAAGATCTTTAACTGAGAAAATTCTTACTGGCAAAAGCCCTTCTTTGTCCAATCCTTTCACAAATATTGGTGATTTAAATCCAACTTCAACACTTCTTCTATAACCCTTAAGTCTTCTTCTCATCTTTGAATGCATTCCTTTTGGTTTACGCCATTTTTGTGAAATCTTTTTTCTTTTATGAGCATCTTGTCTAAGAAAGTTAGGGGTTCTTCTCTTCAATTCTTTTTTCACTTCTAAAAGTCTTGTTATTTCATTCATTTGTCACCTTTATCAATTATGTAAATTCCATCTTGAAATCTGTTAGGATCAAATGCTCTTCTTTTTGTCTTTTCCTCTATTCTTGAAGCAACCATTCCTGCAACTTCTTTGTCTGGTGATTCAATGATTATTTTATCCCCCTCAACTTTTACTTTTGCTGAAGGATGAAGCTCGATTGTTCTGGGAGTTTTTTCTCCGACAAAATTCTTTATCACAAGCTGGTTTCCCTGAACTGCAACACTCATTGGAAAGTGTGCTGCGCATATTTTTAATGTGTACTTATAGCCTTCTAATACTCCTTTAACCATGTTTTTTAAGTGAGATTCAAATGTGAAAACCATTTTCTTTTTGTTCGAATTGTTTTTCTTTGATGTAACAACGACATTTCCTTCTTTTACTTCTAGTGAAATTCCAGGGTGAACTAAGGATCTTCTTACTTCCCCCATAGGCCCCTTTAATATGATTTGATTGTTTTCAAATGAAGCTGTAATTCCTTGAGGCACAGATACTTTTGCTTCAATTGGCCTTTTCTTCAATGCTTTTTTCTTTTCTTTTTCTACCATCAGTAACAATAGGCAATAAGCCTACCTCCCAATTTGTTTTCTTTTGCTTGAATATGAGTCATTATTCCTTTGTTTGTAGAGATTATTAAAATGCCAAAGTCTTTTGCTGGCAAAAATCTCTTTTCAAATTTTTCATAATTATTTATTTGAACAGCGTGTCTTGGTTTTACAACTCCACAATCATTTATTGTTCCAAGAAGATTTAGTTCAATAACCCCTCCTCTTTCTGAAATTGTTTGTTTCCACTCTCCTACATAACCATTATCTTTCAGTATGTCAAGAATTTTCTTGATGGTGTTGGATACTTTTTCTATTTCTACCTTTTTTCTTGCTATTTTTTCATAATTCTTTATTTTTGAAAACATATTTGCTAATGGATCGTTTAACATTTATTTCACCTGAATTTTTTGAATCCTATTTTTGTTGCTATATCTCTAAAACATTGTCTACAGAGGTTTATATTGTATTTTGAAATCTGTGCGCCATTTCTTCCACATCTTCTACATTTGTATATAGCTTTTCCACAACTTCTTTTTTTAGGAGCATTGTGCTTGATGTATTTCTTTAAAACTGTAGGCTTGGCTTTCAATTGTTTGAACTCTTTTCTATAATCACTCGTAGTCATTCTTGTTCCTCCTCTACTATTTTAGTATCAAAGGTTTGTTTCATGAAACTTATTGCATCTTGTTTAGTTATTCTGTGCTTTGGATGAATTTTTGCCTGTCTTATTTTTCTTTTCTTTACTCTGTAACCAGGTCTTTCTAATGTAACACATACTTCAAATCCCATGATTCCTATCTCTGGATCATATTTTGTTCCAGGAACGTCAATGTATTCGTGAATCCCAAAAGAAACATTTCCACTAGCATCAAATTGCTTAGGAATTAATTTATTATCTTTTGCTGTAAGAAGTCTTTTCAACAAATCTTTTGCCTTGTCTTTTCTTAAAGTAATCTTACAGCCTATTGGTAGTCCAGGTCTTAATCCCCACGTAGGAATTCTTTTATTGGTATAAGTTATAACAGGATCTATTCCAACAATTTGTTTTAGGAGTTTTATTCCTCTCTTTAGCTTATTCTCGTCTTTACCCGCACCAACATTTAGGGTTACTTTTTCTATCCTTATTTCTTTCATTTTTTCGCTCATGGTAAACTAATTTCTGGCTTTTCTTTTCCAACAACATAAGCATGGCTTTTTGCAGTTTCTTTTATTTCCCCTTCTTTGTCTTTGTATAAAATTTTGTTTGCATCTATTCTTTCTATAGTTCCTACATGACCTATGTTTTTTCCATTCATAATTATGATTGAAGCTCCTTTTGTAAATGGCAAATGAGAAATAATTGAATTATTTTGCAAGTTCAAAAGAACACTATCTCCTCTTTTATATGAATCCTTGTCAACAAGAACATTTTTTCCATCACTTAAATTTAACTGTACTTTTCCACCTAATGCTGTTTTGTTTTTTATCTTACATGGTTTTATTGTTGATTCTTTTTCATCAATTGAAATAAGTTCAAGTAATCCTTTTTTATTCAAAGTCATTCTGTACCATTTTTTTATCAATGGAAATGAAAGAACATCAAGGAATCCAACTGCAAACTTTTGTTTTTTTATTCTTTTTCCGTCAACCAAAACTTCTTGCTTGTTTAGTATATATCTTGCTTCTTTTGCTGTTTCGGCAAAACCAAGTTGTCTTATCGCAATGCTTATAGGCATACTTAAAAAAACAGGATGGCCGCTAGGAAAAGATCTAATAACAAAAACTTTCTTCTTTCTGTTTATTCTCCACGTTCTTGGTGTTGCTAATGTTTTAAAATGGTTTTTCAAAAAAATCCCCTCATGTTTCCAACAGAAATTTTAAGACACGAAAAACTTGTTTTTCTTTGTTTCATTTCTTCACCACTGCTTCTTTTGTTTTCAATCGTTTTTTATCTTCTAGATTTAGTTCAGTTATCATTACATTGCTTGGATCAAGAGGAGGAAATACTTTTGAGCCATCTTTTTTTGTTAATTCTATTCCTTCGACAAAAATTTTGTAATTTTTTCTGTCAACTCTTGTTATTTTCCCAGATTTTTTCTTATAATCCCCTCTTAGCACTGTTACTTTGTCTCCAACTCTTAATGGCAAAGCTCTTCTCTTGTGTTTTTGTCTTAGAGACTTTTCAAGATGCGCACTTAGAAATGCAATTCTCAAATGAAAAGGAGCATTTAATTTGTATTTGACCTGCTTTCTTTTTCTTTTGCTGCTTTTCCAAACTCTTGAAAATTTCTTACTCATACAATCACACTCGCGATTTTAGCAACTGCTGGCCAGCGTTCACACGCTTCCTTAGCTATTGGTCCTTTAATCATGGTTCCTTTAGGATTTCCCTTGTCATCTTTCAAAATAACAACAGCATTGTCTTCAAACTTTATTCTTATTCCATCTGGTCTTCGATATTCTTTCTTTTGTCTTACAACCACTGCTTGTACAACTTGTTTTCTCATTTCTGGAGATCCCCTTTTTACTGCAACCATCACCATATCCCCTATACATGCCGATGGATTTCTTCCTTTGACGGTTTTTTGTCTAAATACTGAAGTAATCTTTACTATTTTAGCTCCCGAATTATCGCAAGAATTGACAAAACTTCCAACCTGTAAGCCTTTTGTTAGATTAGCTTTAAGAGCTTTCATCTTTCTCCTCCTTTTTCTCTTTTCTTATTTTTCCTGCTTGTTTCTTTTCTTGTTCTTCAGCGAACATTCTATCTACACCTATTTTTTCTACAATTACAAAATTTTTTGTTTTAGATAGTGGTCTACATTCTTTTATTACTACTTTATCTCCTGCCTTTGCTGCTATGCATGCAGGATTGTGAGCATGAAGTTTTGTGAATTTTCTCATGTACCTTTCAAATTTAGGATAAAACACAGTTCTTTCAAATTCAATAGTAGCACTTCTATGAGTATCTGTTTTCACTATAGTGCCAACTAATTTTTTCATCCTTATTTTTAATTGTCCATGAAATGGACATTTTTTGTCTTTACATTCTATCATTTTTTCATCCTTTCTTCACTTCTTCCAATGATTTTTTCACCGGAAATTGTCTTTCCACCTATTGCATAAATCGCGCCTTTTTTTTGAACGCGTTTTTTACCTTTTTTTGTTTCTATGACAAGAGTTTCTCTTGTCTCATCTATTATGTTTCCAGTGATGCCAACAAGACTTTTGTTTTTGGCATCTGTGATTGTAATTTGTTTTCCAATCAACTCATGCTTTGAGTTCATTTTACTTCTATGGTTTCTGGAGCAAAACCCATTTTGATTAAATACTCTCTAACGCCTGCTTTATGGTCCCCCTGAAGTTCTACTTTTCCTTCTTTGACTGTTCCACCACAAGCAAACTTTTCTTTGAGTTGTTTTGAGAGCTCTTTTAGGTTGATAACTTTTTCATCTATGCCCTCTACTACTGTGTATTTTTTTCCAAAGCGTTTATTGTCAACATACACTAATATTTTCTGACTCTCCTTTGCAATTGTCTCGCAAACGCAAAGTTCCTTTGGGAGTCCACACATGACACAAATTTCACTCATTTCTTTTTTTGCCTCTCATGTAAAATGGTTTTTATCTTTGCAATAGTTTTTTTCATTTGTTTTAT
>JAWCRX010000037.1:0-7104 GCA_038869035.1 Candidatus Woesearchaeota archaeon
AGTACCTGGAGTTTCGCTGCAATAATCCTGTCCAGGACAATATCCGCGAACACATGTTTGAGAAGCTGAACAGGTATCTGAAGTCCAACCAGGATTACAGCGCCATGTACTTTTTATTTTTGAGTCACAGCTTATTCTTGGATTTCCTGTGACGGCACAATATTCACATTTTGAAACACAATTTCCTGCAGAAGTATATACTTTTAGAGAGCCACATGACTGGCCTTCTCTTTGTTCTTGTGTAGAAGGTGTTTCTGCAGTTACTAACCCGCATGGATTTTCTTTTCCTTCTCTTACTTTTGCAGCCTGTTCTGAAGTATATGGAATTGGCTTGGCTTGGTCCATCAAACAGCCAGGTAGGTCTGCTTCTTCTAATCCCGGAACACAGGGACATTTGTCATATCGGTTTCTAACACCATCATTGTCAAAATCATCTATGGTTTGAGTAGTTTGATATCTTATTTCTGCTTTTAGAGGTTCTGTTGGCCAGAAAATCACCATTGCAAAAACAACTAGAGCTATTAAAGAAAGGAC
Source organism: Candidatus Woesearchaeota archaeon (assembly GCA_038869035.1). Classification (GTDB taxonomy): domain Archaea; phylum Nanobdellota; class Nanobdellia; order Woesearchaeales; family JAWCRX01; genus JAWCRX01. The sequence goes on from JAWCRX010000037.1 coordinate 535, forward strand.
AACTAATACTGTGCTATAAGAAATGTCGCCTCTTTTTTTTAGTTTTATTATTTTCATTTTTATGTGCAGACTGGAATTGATGCTTCTACGTCACCAAACAATCGATCTTCATACAATATTAGCTTTAAATTACTTGCTGAGGTGCCTTCAATTCTTTTTGATACTTTTGGATCTATTCTTATAAAACATAATGGAACTCCATTCAGCTCATTTTGTGCATTGTAAGGATTAAATTGGTCCCAAGGAGCAACTAGTAAAAGATAATGATCGCTTCCTTCTATATTTTCAGTGTAAACATTGTCACTTATAAAAATTTCAGGATGTTTTCCAATTCTATTTCTGCATGCTTCCTGGTTTCCTTTTATACACTCTATAAAATTGTAGGTATTTGTCAGGCAAGGAATTGCTGAATTTGCTATTTTAAAGATATGCTCGTTAGGACTATCAGGAGGAGAAATAAAAGCATCGCCTTTCTTTAATCTTATTAGAGCATCTGCATTCTGGTTTTCAGGAGTATTTGTGAAAGAAAGATATAATGTTTCTCCAATTTCAGGAATGTATTTTGGAACTTGAGGAGAGAAACAAAGTTGTTGTTTTGCAAATTTTATTTGTTCGGCATATTTATTTGAAAACTCATTAAAACGCTGTGCTCCTTGGTGAGAAAGTTGAAATTCGCTTACTGCAATTGGTTCTTGACCAAATTGGAACCTTTCTTTTACTCCTTTCCAAAGATCTTTGAGGCCTTCTAAAAACTTTTCAGGAGTGCCATAAATAAAAGAAGTCACAACTAAAATAAGTATCAAACCTAAAATTATCATTACTACATCATAGGAAACGTCGCCTTTTTTCATGGAAAAACCGATTTTATCCAGTCAAGGATCCCTGTGCTGGAAGTTGTCGATTGAGATAGAAAATAAATTAATGCTGCCAATAATAATAGTCCTATAACAATCTGCACTAAATATTCTCTAATCGCTTTTTTGTTCATAAAACTATTTTGCTTTTTATGCTATATAAAGTTAACTTAGGGAAAAAGAAAGGTTTCTCCTTAAAATCATTGCAACTATTAAAGACAAAAGAATGATGACTGCTATTGCAGCCAAGGCCCATGGAAGCCAGGTCATAGTTTTTTCTTGAGCATTTTTGTTCATCCTATGCAACACACCTTTTTTGATAATTCGCAGTCTGTTTGCTGATAAAGAGATCCTTCTTTACAAGTTTCTTGACAACCTGAAGCATATGGGTTAAATTGATCGCGAACAAAGCAGTTTGGCGCAGAAACACATTTTCCTCTTGCAGTGCTGCATTTTTCCAATTGTGCAGATGTTCTTGAAGTGTGTCTCACAGCAAATATTGTCAAAATAACTAGAGCAATAGCTCCTAGAGCCAGCAATACAATAGGGCTTATTGTTACATCTCCCTTTTTATTTTTCATAAGAACTAAAAATTATACTTTGCCAAATGGACAGTCATTTTCTGATTTAGCAAAGCATTTAGCTCCACAATCTCCAAATGGCCCTTTACATTCTACTAAATATTCAGTAGGAGCAGTAGCAGAACAGATTCTGTCTGCTCCGGGCTTTGCACAAACACTTTTTCCAACTTGTTCTTGTTGTTCTTCAGCTTGTCTGCTAAAAGTAGCAGTTCTACCTATCATAATGACTGAAAGAACTATTAATACAATTAATCCTAAAACTGCGAGAATTATTACATTTAATGGAAGACCTTGTCCTCTCTTTGTCATCATTTTTTTCAATGGGTTTTGGGGTTTTTAAAGCTTTCTATGAACGAAAGGTTTTTATGGGTGAAAAAGAGTGAAAAAATGATGAGAAAAAAAGGAGTTATGACTTTCTTGGTGGAAATCATTATTATGCTAGCAGTTGTAATATCTGTTCTATTTTTAATGAGCAGAGCCATAAGTAAAGCAGACAAAACAACACTTAATTCTGTCTGTAAGAGCTCAGTTGCATTAAGGGAAAAAGCAGTTTTTAATATTGAAGTTTGGCCTTTTCCAACAACAGAACTAAAGCTTTCTCCAATACATTGTAAGACATATGAAACTGATTTAAAAGAAGAATATAAGGAGAATGAAGTTAAAAAAGAAGAAGTCATGAAGTATGTAGGAACATCTATGGAAACTTGCTGGTGGCAGTTTGCTGAAGGAAAGCTCCCTCATACTGTGAGTTTGTCAGCTTCAACTATTGAAAAACAGGGCGATTATTGTTTTAGGTGTGAAGTAATAACGATGCCAAAAATAGTTAATGAAAAAGGTGAGGAAGTTACGATTTCCATGAATGAATTTGTAGACTATTTGCGGAAGAATGACATTGGACCAAGAAGTAAGGAGAGTTATTATGATTATATTACAAAGCACGAAAATATTCCTGGAAGGCTTGGTTTATTTACGGATGAAATAAGAAGCTATCATACTTATGAAATATTCTTTTCTGATTGGGCTGGGGATGCTCCTAATGGAATTTATTTGAATGATTTACAAAACGGGCCTCCAAAAAGCTGGATATTTGCAGGAAAAAATTGGGGATTATTAGGTGCGCAAGGTGTTGGAGTGGCAAGCGTTATTGGCGGAACAGCATGTGTGTTGGGAGGAGTTGGAAGTGGAGGAATTGTAACGGCTGCATGTGCTGCAAGCGCAAGTCTTGGGGCAACTGCTTTTGGATTTGCAGAGTACACAACTCCAGATTGCAGAGAAAATTGCGAATGTCACATAATTATTGACAGCGGTGGAAAATGAATAAAGGAATGACTGCGATTGAATTATCAGTTATAATTGGGATTATTATCTCAGTTTCTTTGCTTGTTTTTATTCTCACACCATTGATAGCTAAGGAATTTAGATTTATAGAAGAGAAAGTCGATGAAAGAGAGAATACATGCAGAGGAAGTGTTGATGCAAGAGCAAAAAAAGTTGGCTTTGAAGGCATTACAGAAAGAATCTTTAAAGAGCCTTGGTTTATTTATTGTAGAACAATAGAAAAAGATTTAGGAAAAGTTGAAAATGGAGTAAAAGTAGTAAAAAAAGATGAACTAAAGCAACAAATATCTCATCATTTGCAAAGATGTTGGTGGCAGTTTGCTGAAGGGAGATATCCTTATACTGTTTCAATGCTGGCCGATAAGAATATAATTTCTTTTGACACTTTCAGAAGCAGAGGAGATTATATTTCAAAATGTTATGATCTTTCTATTCCTCAAATAGTCGATGAACAAGGAAATAATGTTGAAAAAGTTTATGTTAATGAAGTAATCGAGCATATGCAAAGTCCTGAAAACAGAAGAAGTGATAAGTATTTGCCTTATGACTATATAACAAAATATGAAGACAAACCTGGAAGACTTTGGTTTTTTGAGGACAAAATAGAAAGTTTTCATACCTACTCAATCTATTACTCAGATCCAAATTGGCAGGATGAAAATACTGAAACAGGATATAATGGAATTTATTTTATTGAATATGGAAGAATTCCAAAGACATTTAAGGTTGATTGGCAAGCGCTCTATTTTACAAAAGAGCATGGAATAAGTGCTGCAGCAGGATGTGTTGTTGGAACTTCTATAGGAGGAACTGTTGGAGCATTTTTATTTGGCATAGGAGCAATTCCTGCAGGAGGCTTAGGATGTGCAGTTGGAGGAGCTCTTGGATTAGGATGGCAGACTCTTGATGCAGGTAAACTTTTCTTTTTAGAATGTGAAACTGGGGAAGACTGTCCGGCAATGGTTGTTAAAAGTTAAACACACAAATCCAATTTTACTTCTATCAAGGTTCCAATTTCTGATGGAAGTGGGAAAGATTTGGTTTTTATGTTTGCTTGGCATTCTGTGCCTATTTTTATTTTAGTTTCTCCACCATATTTTGCTGTGAAATAATATCTGTTTTTGTATTCTGGCTCTAAAGTTTTTTTGAGGATTTCTGTTGTTACTTGCTGAATTTTAGTGCAGGAGTCTATTTGCTGACAAGAAAGCTTTTTTAAAAATGAACAGTCTCTTAATACATCGTCATAATCAAGTTTGCACTCTTTTATGTGGGTTTTAAGCAGCACATCTATCGTATTAGAAGCTAACTGCGAATATTCATATTCCTTTTGGACAGACTTGGGTTTTGTGCCGACTTGAAAAGATATGACTAAAAATAAGGCAATTGAAAGAAGGACTACAACAATCACCATTCCCATCATTTCCATCTGTGAAACTTTTTTAAGTTTCACATAAGAAAATTTTTGATTTTCTTTTTGGCATTTCTTCATGTGTACACCGCTATTCTTAATATGCCATAATTTGATGTTTCAGTTGAGGGATCATATAATTCTACAGGAACAGGAATTTTTATTTGAGGAATGTCTTCTTCTTGATAGTTTTTATATTCTTTTGGAACTTCTCTATAAAGAAGGATATCTGGGCCGGAAGGATAGACTTGCTGAATAACTATGTTGCTAAAAAAAAATATATCAGAGTAATATGAAGGATTATTTTTTATTAATGTCTTTGCAATTTCAAGTTTTATTATGTCAATGCATGCAAATTCAGAAGAACCAGAGTATTTGCTGCATTCAAGCTCTGGAAGAGAGGAAATTTGCTGTGAAATTCTAATTGCCATTAAAGATTGTTGCTCTCTTTCCTCAACAGAAAGGCTTTGAGCCTGAAAGCGATAATAAAATACCATGCCAAGACCCAGCAATACAAAGAAAAAAATAAGTACTCCAATTGTTTCCAATGTTTGGACTTGAGCTTTTTTCATTTTAGTAAATTAATGGACAAGATTTTCTTTGAAGTTGGTCGCTTATTGCTTCTATTGATTTTGCATCTAAATAAATCTCATTAAGATCATTCTTGCTTTTGTCTGCCAAGTTTTTTAATTTTCTATTGGCTTGATCGTATAAATCTCTACAATCAGCTATTTGATTTGGATCTCCTGAAATGGAGCCTTTTAGAGCTTCTGTTTTTTTCCAATAAATATCTGAAACAAGATGATATCTTGTAAGGGCTTTTTTCTTGTTGCATTCAAAGAAAATTGGCTCTGGGGAAAATATTGCACCAAATATAAGGGCTGAGCCGGCATATGATTTTTCATCTTCAACAGGAATATAACCTGTTTTTGTTGCTTTAAAAAATCGGATAGTGCCTTTTTCCAGGTCATCTGAAGTTGGCTTGATGCTTATTGCACGGCTATATTTTGGATTAAGCTTTGAAGGAACATCTGATGGAGAAGGATTAATGGCTGGATCGAAATCACAGAAAATGATTGTTTCGATTTGATTATTTTGATCTTGTAAATCAGTCAAGGAGGGAGGAACATTTGGTTGCACATATCTTATGTTAAGCTTTTCAGGAAGAGTTTTATTAATCATCTGACAAAGGCTCTTGCTTTTTTGAGAAGATTTCTCGACAAGAATAATTCTTTCTTGAGGAATTGCAATGAAAAGAAAGTTGTTTGTTTTGTAAGGAAGACTCCAATCATAGCTCCACGCTCTTAATTTTGATGTGTCAATTTCAGGAGGAGAAAAGATAACTTGAGACTTTATTTCTTCAGGGTGATTTCCTATGCTAAAAATAGAGTAAGGTATTTTTTGTTCTCCTACTAAATCGCATTCAAACTTTACTTTTGTTTGAGGAATGTCTAAATCATTAAGAGTTCTTGTTGCAGTTTGTGCTCCAACTAAAATTGTTCTTAAATCAGAAGCAATGCTTATTGAAGTTCTAGATTCATATGTTATTTGTTGTCTCATTACAAGAAAAATAAATAATCCAAGAATCATGATGCCAGCAATTGAGACAAATATCCAGTGAAATTGGATTTCTATTGCTGCTTTTTTCATCATCTTCATCTTGCTACTGGTGCTGGAGAAATAAGAACATGGTCCCCTCCACCTTTTACTTTAAAGTCTGCTCTGCCTTGCCTTATTGTAATGCAAAGTAATCCCGGATTGTCTTCCACACCGTTATTGTCTTTATCTATACGGATATCTTCTTCTATTACAATGGGAGAAGGAGCCTGTGGAACAAAAAAAACATTTTGGAAGGGAACTTTTATATTGCTTTTTCTTTGCTCGAAAATGGTTTTCCATGCATCACAAATAAAAGCGTAATTTTTTGCCTTTTCTTTGTCTTGTATAGTTAGATAATTACACACTTCAGCCTTAATAGGGAGAGAATCAGGATCGTGTCTGTTGTCAATAAAGCAAAGTTCTTTGTAGTTTCCTGGAATTCTAAATGGGTTTTTTTCGCTAAAGATTTTTACATCGCCATATTGTGTTGAAATGCTTTTTAGCTCATATTGCAAATCTGATTTGAATTTTATTAATTGGGCTTGTTCGCCTCTTTCCATCAAATTTCTAATAGCACCATAGCCAAATAACATAATTAATGAAAATACTACAATTGATAATACGTAGATGAATATTTGTCCTTCGATTGCTTTTTTACTACGTAAAAAACCAGAGAAATTCTTTTTAGAATTTCTTGGGCTTTGAAAAGCAGACTTTTCAAAAGTTAGATAATTCCTTGAATTATTGCTTACTTTTTTTTTTAACATTTTATTTCTTTTGATTTTTTCTT
>JAWCRX010000038.1:0-7098 GCA_038869035.1 Candidatus Woesearchaeota archaeon
CGACAAACTAAACTTAAGTGTTGAGCACAGTGAATTCAAATGGGCGCCTCTTGATAATGCGCAAAAACTTTTAACGCACGAAAACAACAAAAGAGCTTTAAAAATTGCAATAGAAGAGCTAAAAAAACTAAAAGGACAAAAACAACTTATCTAAAATGGCAGCAAAGAAAGATTACTATGAAATTTTAGGCATTCCAAAGAACGCATCAAAGGAAGAAATAAAAAAAGCTTACAAAAAGTTAGCTAAAAAATATCATCCTGATTTAAATAAAGAACCCGGTTCTGCTGAAAAATTTAAGGAAATAAATGAAGCAGCTGCTGTACTTAGTGACGATAAAAAACGCGAACAATATGATCGCTTTGGAACAGCTGATTTTCAAGAATTTCAAGGATTTGATTTCTCAAATATGGATTTTGGAAGCTTTGGATTTGACTTTGATGAAATTTTTGATACTTTTTTTGGAGGCGAAGGAAGAAGAAGGACAAGATATCGAGGCAATGATTTAAGATATGATTTGGAAATTACTTTAGAAGAAGCTGCAAAAGGCATTTCCAAAGAAATTACAGTGACAAAGCCATCTGTTTGTGAAAAATGTGGTGGAAAAGGTGGCTCAGGAACAAAAACATGTGAAACCTGCAATGGCACAGGAAGTGTAAGAAAAAGTAGAAGAACTGTTTTTGGAGCTTTTGTCACGCAAACAACTTGTCATAACTGCAATGGTGAAGGATACATTGTGAAAAATCCTTGTGATGAATGTGATGGTGAAGGAAGAATTAACAAAACAAAAAAAATTACTGTGAAAATTCCTGCAGGAGTTGATGAAGGCGATAGATTAAGGATTGATGGAGAAGGAGAGGCGGGAGTTCGAGGCACAAAAGCTGGAGATCTGTATGTTGTTGTTCATGTAAAAGAGCATGATATTTTTAGACGAGAGGTAAATGATTTGCATTTGGAAATATCAATCTCTTTTACTCAGGCGATTTTAGGAGATAAAATTGACATTCCTATATTGGAAGGCAAAGCAACATTGACAATCCCTCCGGGAACCCAACCAGACACAATATTCAAATTGTCAGGAAAAGGAATGCCGGCATTAAGGGGCTTTGGGAAAGGTTCTTTATTGGTTAAAGTAAAAGTCCAGATTCCAGAAAAATTGACAAGAGAACAGCAAAAGTTGCTCGAAGAATTCCAAAAAACAGAAGGCAAGAAAAAGAAAGGATTTTGGTTCTAAATTATTTGTTCTGAAAGAATAAACTTATATTTTTTGTCTGTGATTATTGTTGTTTTGTTCTTCTCTTTTTTTGTTTCTTTTATTTTTTGCTTTTCTATTTTTATTTCTTGGTCAAACTTATCTTTCTCGTTGCTCTTCCAGCGAATTTCTTTTTCAGAAACAAAAAGAACGCCATTGATCTGCTTGTTATCAAGAACAAGTTCAGCAACCGTTAGTTTAATCATAAAAGAAAAAAAGCTTGGCAAGCTTATTTGCCAAGAATTTTGTACATGCCTGTGCCACATTTAGCACATTTGCCTTTCATGGCCTTTCTGCCATTTTTCATGGTCACTTGCTTAGCATCTTTCATTTCTGATTTTGCTTTGCACTTGACACAATAACCTTTTTCAGCCATTTTAATTTCCCTCCTTCAAGTCTCATTCTGATGAATGTGACACTTAAGGCAATTTTATCGTCGTGATATATAAATGTTTGGTGCGAATGGGCAAACTAAATTTATTTACTATATAGAAAAATAATCGCATTGGACTAGTGGACAAACCCACAAAGCCTATTTAAACCACCAAAAAATAGCCTTATATGAAAGCAAACCTTGCTAGGCTTTCAGCCCTTCATTTTCGTTCCAAAATGAAATCAACTCAAAGAAAAATCATTGCGGTTCTTGCAGCTACGGTTGTCATTGTCAACATGATTTTCTTTGCCTTGAAGAAAGTTGATTCCCTTACATTCTGGGGCATCATAATATTGGGTGCGATTGTTGCATATTTGTTGGGGAAGGTAAAATGAAGAAGACTAAGAAACACTCGACTAAGAAATGGGATAGATAGCACGCAGGTTGATAAAACCGCAGCTCTTATGTGAGGATGAATGAGCGTTAGTTTAGGATTAAGGGCAGGAGGCAGCTTGCCTCCTGAAGACTTAATAAAAAAAGCCCCTTGTGAAAACATTACTTAGTCACAATCTCTTACGCATATTGGTCCTCTCAATGCTTTTCCCCACGTAATTCCTTTTTCATTGACTATGGGAATCTTGATTAAAACATTTTTGCCTTGTTTAGTATGCAATATTTCTTGAGGATGTTTATCCCAAGTTGCTTCCATGATGGCAGTCATTATTTCGCTGTCCTTCAATGCGTTTTCCTTTAGTCCGAATTTTGTTGCGAATGACATTTTAACCTCTAATATGGCAATCTATGCCTATCAATTATGAGCTTAATATATTTGTCAGTGTTGACTTTGTCTCTTGCATTATCTCTTTTTTCTCTGTCTACAGCTTCTAATAAAGTTGGTCCCATTTTTCTCTCCCCCGAAACGTTTTTTGTGATGTTTCCCTTTTGCCTCCGAGTTTTACGATGATAGATAACGCATTATCGCTTACCTGTTTGTGATTGGAAAACCACCAGGTTTTACCCTGATGGTTTCTCAATACCACTCCTGAATTTTGCTTCAAATTCCTTTTGAGGAATTCAAAGCGCGTTTTTTGACAGATATGGTTTTGGTTGAAGTTTGGTGCGCTCAACCATATCATTTCTTTGATTAATGCCTGCGCCTCCTGGCATTTGTGCTCGTGCAAATTCGCTCACAAGCATTGTTCTGCAATTTGAACGTCTATGACCAAGTATATGCATCGCCTCCTTTTTTTTAAATTGATGTTTGGCTGGTCACTTAGTTTTTTGCAAAACTTTTGTCACAAAACTTTGTTGTTGCTTTTTGTTATTGCTTATGTGTTTTGTTTTGTGATGACTTATATAATGCAGCAAGATTTATATATAACCAACGTAAATATAACATACATACTACGTTATATAACATACTTTGATTAAAATGCAAACAAGAAAGCTTGTAAAGACTGGGGCAGATACTTATACAATTTCAATCCCTAAAGGCTGGATAAAACAAAACAAAATAAAAAAAGGCGATCTTTTATGGATAGAAGAAGGACCAGATAACCTTTTTATTTCAAAAGACCCAAAAGACAAAAAATTTGAGCCAAAGGAAATATCATTTTCAATAGACCAAGATGATCTTAGCACATTAAGAAGGGAGACAATAGGAGCTTATATAAACAATTACAATGTATTTGTTTTTCATGGCAAAACGTTGAATAAGCGAGTGAGTGATATCCAAAAAATTCTTGACAATTTCATTGCTCTGACAATAGTAGATCAAACAGATACAAAATTAGTGGCAAGGGACTTTCTCAATATTGATGAGGTTTCACTGGAGGGAAGCGTAAGAAGGATGGACATGCTTGCAAGAACGATAATGAAAGAATCAAGAAACCATGAAAATCTTAATCAGCTTCGCTCGCAAGACTTTGAAGTTGACAAGTTATTTTTCCTAATCTCCCGTTTTGTAAGATATAAGTTGTTTAAGCACAAAGAACCAGTTGAAGCAATGAAAATGTGGTGGCTTGCAAAAAACCTTGAAAAAATTTCTGATGCGGCAAAAGAACTTTGTGGGGTATATGATTCAAAGATAGAGGATTTCTACAGAGAAGTCGAACAATATTATATTTCTGCTATGACTGCATTTTTTAAACATGATGGAAAAACAGCAGACAAACTTATAACAAAACGCCTTGATTTGCTCCAAAAGAACGACAGGTTAAATATTCAACAAAGAATTTTTTTCAGAGATATTATTGATGCCAGCAGGAATATCTGCAAGATAATTTTGGATTTTTAATCTTTTTTTAATCTTGGTGTGCTATTTGTACACCAGCCATTCTCCCCCCATGAATTCTTGTGGTATATCTTTCTCTTTGGGAAATTGCAGAGACAAAAACTTTTTTTATTGGTTCCATAAAGTCATTTATGAGTTGATCCTCAAGTGTCTGGATGGTATATCTTGTTTTCATTCTATGGTCTTTGTAAAGAGTTTTGCATTTTCCGGGGGTTAATCTGCCTGTTGCAAGATAATCATTTAATGTTTCGAGCGCCCTCTTTTGCATATTTCCATAAAATCTTGAAATAGCCACTAGATAAGCAACTGACTCAACATCATTATTAGACAATGTTAAAGATACATTTAGTGCTTCCTGGGCATCATCATTGACCCAATCCCCAAGATCAATCTTTTCTCCACTTTCAACTCTTCTAATAAGATCTTCCATTCTCTTCACCCTTAAAATGCTCTTTTACTGCATATTCAATTGCATGGCTTCTGTTCCTGAATCTGCCAGATGCAACTAATTCCTCCAATTTTGCAAGTGTTGTCTCATCCATTGCCACGCTGATTTTTTCTTTCATCTTAATTTATATAATACTATATCTTGCTAATTCAACAACTCTTCTGTCACGCATTCTGCCAAGTCTTCTTGCTTCGTATCTGCATCTCTCCCTTTCATCTGATGGAAGCCCATCCCTGGATGCAGCTACATAAGTCCTCATCCTTGACATTAATTCATCCAATGTTCCCTGAATTGCTGTATAATTTTTGTTTGTCATTTTATCACCTGTTTTTGTTAACTTAGAGTGAGAATTATAATATATATTTAAAGCTTTCTATTTTGTAGTTACTTATAAGTAGTTACAATATTAGAATTCGCAAAACTATTGAGTCAAAACATCAACAAAACTCAACTAGAACTATTCCTCAATTACACTGCCACACTTGTTGCAGACTATTTCATCATCATGTACTGTAATATTGCTGCTTCCACAATCTGGGCATTTCTTTATTTCTTCTCCAATGCTTGCTTGAAATGATTTTTCTCCCATAACTTTTTGCAAAAATCTTAACGGAATGCCTTCCAGTGCCATGTGCTTCACAATGGCAGACAGCCGAAAGATTTTCTTTCCTCTAAGAACCAGTAATTTTTTTGTTATATAAAGCTATTGTTCTTCTTGTTTTTCCTCTTCAACTTGCCTTGGGACTTCTTCAGAAGCTTCCTGTTTTTCTTCTCTTTTTGGTTTTCTTGGAGCAGGAGCTTTTTTCTGAAACATTGACAAATCTTCTTCACCAATAGGCTCTTCATCTTTAACGTGTTGAAATGCTCTTATCTCAAAATTTCTGAGAGGATATATTTTGTCAAGGTCATTTTTCACAAGATGCTGAAAGTTATTCATCACAATTTGTTTTACAAGAGTATTATATTTCATCTTTGAAGCATAGTGCTTTACTTTTTGCTCGCTGGATTTTCTTAAAGCAGCAAGAATGCTTCCTTTCGTAGCAGTCTTTGTAATCATAAAAGGCTTCATTCTCACAACTCTTCCATCAGCAGTTTTTGCTGTAAAAGATTGGTCTATCTTGTCTTTGTTGTATTTCACCAATCTTCTTACGTATGATTGAGAAAGCTCCATCCCAACCACATCTGTTATTGCCTTTTCACTAATTTTGATTATCTTGAATTTTGCATTTATATTTTTTAATCTTTGGTCATTAAGAACATTTGCCAAACTAATAACAATAGTTTTGCCGTTCAAAAAAGCAGGCTCAGAAACATAGCTCTCTCCTATCTTTACATTATTAAACAATTCTGGTGCCACAATTGGGAACCAAAACTTTTTAATCACTTTTTTCTGTTGTGTAATTGTCATAGATTTCAAGAACTTATAAGCCTTATTTAAATCTGTTGCTGGGAGCTAATATGGGTGTTGTCACTGATAGTAACTACCGCAAAGTTTATATAGACCTTAAGTATTTTCAAATGACAACATGTCTTATAGCAACATACTTTTGGGGGTGTGGGAATAATGAATACAAAGACTTTGACTCTATTAATTACATTAGCGATGATTTTAGCTGCTTGCCAGCCCATAGTGCAGCCGCAAGAAAATGCTTCTGAAAAGGTTTGTGATGTTAATGATCCTGAATCATGTCCTAAGGAAGATAAAGAAGAAGGAGTGCTTGATAACTTAGAAGAAAAAGAAGAAACAAAAGTTGAAGAAAAGCCATCTGAGGAATTTGCAAAAATTGTAGAAGTAAATGAAGGCCAGCTTGTTTCATTAAAGCCAAAAGCTTTTGATCCAGACAAAGACAAGGTAGTATTCACATTTACAAATCCATTAAGCAAAGATGGAGAATGGCAAACAAAGCCCGGAGATGCAGGAGAGTATGTAGTTACAGTAACTGCATCTGATGGCAAGCTTCAGACAGTAAAGAAAGTAAAGATTGTTGTAAAAAAGGTAAACATCCCACCAATGATAAAAGCAATGCCAAAAGAGCTTAAAGTCAAAGAAGGCGACGTAGTAAAGATAGTTGTATCAGCTATAGACCAAAATGAAGACAAATTGCATTACCAAATAAATAATGAAAAGTTCGACCAAAATGACAATGTATTCACATGGCAGACAAGTTATGGTGATGCAGGCAAATATTTGGTTGAAGTTACAGTAAGTGATGGAGTGGCAGAAATTGTCGGCAAAACAGAGCTAATTGTTGATAGAAACAATGTTGCTCCTGTCATTGATCCTTTACCTGACTTAAATGTCAAGGAAGGGGATGAAGTTGTTGTAACAGTAAAAGCACACGATCCAAATAACGATAAAGTTATTTATTCATTAAGTGATGGAAGATTTACACAAGAAAAAAACATATTCACTTGGAAAACAACTTACACAGACAATGGCGATTATAGAATAGAGGTAAGAGCAAGTGATGGTGAAATGATGAGCAGTCGCTTCTTTAGGTTAAGAATCGAGGACGTTAATCAGCCTCCAGAGATTCTTGACATAGAATAAGCTTGTTTAGATGTGCTGTCCCAAAGAAAAGGGGTGTAGGTAGTTGGGGCACACAATATGAATGTTGGAAAAAAATTTATAGGGATTTGGTTGATTTTCTTACTTTTTGTTATTCCAGTTAGTGCTTCTCATATTTCTGTAGAGAAATCAACAGCTTCAAAAGAGTGTTTTGCTCCTACAGAC
>JAWCRX010000039.1:0-7092 GCA_038869035.1 Candidatus Woesearchaeota archaeon
TACTATTTTAAAAAATCCCCCACCTGCTAATTTTTTGAATTTAACAAGAGAAAAGTCTGGCTCAATTCCTGTTGTATCACAATCCATTAATAATCCAATTGTTCCTGTAGGAGCAATTACAGTTGCTTGAGCATTTCTATAACCATATTTTTCTCCAAGTTCAACTGCATCATCCCAGTCTTCCCTTGCAGCTTCAAGCAAATAAGAAGGACAATGTTTTACATCAATATTGTAAGCAGCATTTCTGTGCATCTTCATTACTTCAATCATTGAATCACGATTTCTTTCAAAGCCTCTGAAAGGCCCCTTAAATTGTGCCATTTCTGCACTTGTTTTGTAAGCATGACCACACATTATTGCTGTCAATGCTGAGCAAATGGCATTTGCTTTTTCGCTGTCATAAGGGATTCCCATGCACATCAAGGTAGCGCCAAAATTTGCATAACCAAGGCCAAGTGGCCTGTAGTCATGGCTGTTTTTTGCAATCTTCTCAGTTGGATAGCTGCTCAAATCAACCAAAATCTCTTGAGCAATAAACATTATTCTGCAAGCATGTCTGAATCCCTCAACATCTATTGTATTATCATCTTTCAAAAACTTCAAAACATTTATTGAGGAAAGATTGCATGCGGAATCATCAAGGAACATATATTCACTACATGGATTGCTTGCTCTTATTGGGCCAGTTGCTTTGCAAGTGTGCCAGCGATTTATTGTTGTGTCAAACTGAACTCCAGGATCAGCACATTGCCATGCGCACTCTGCTATTTGATCCATTAACCAAGATGCATCATACTCATGTATTACTTTGCCGGTTGTTCTTGCAATTGTCTGCCACTTTCCTCCGTTGAGAGCTTTTTCCATAAAGTCATCTGTTAATCTTACAGAGTTATTGCTGTTTTGACCAGAGACTGTCTTGTAGGCTTCTCCGTTAAAATCAGTCGGATAACCAGCTGCTACTAATGCCTTGACTTTCTTTTCTTCCTTTACTTTCCATTGTATTAAATCAACAATTTCAGGATGATCCATGTCCAAACAAACCATTTTTGCTGCTCTTCTTGTTGTGCCTCCAGATTTTGTTGCTCCAGCTGCTTTATCAAAAACTTCTAAGAAGGACATTAATCCAGAGCTATAGCCTCCGCCAGACAATTTTTCATATTTTGATCTTAAGGTTGAGAAATTTGTTCCACTTCCTGAGCCAAACTTGAAAAGCATTGCTTCTGTTTTTATCAAATCGTAGATGCTTCTAAGATCGTCCTCTATTGATTGGATAAAACAAGCACTGCATTGAGGCCTTTCAAAAGAATTAGTTATTTTCTCTACTTTTGCTGTTTCAAAGTTCCATGCCCAGTTTATTGTATTTCCTTTTATGCCGTATTCATGGAATAATCCACAATTAAACCAAACAGGAGAGTTAAATGCTGCTTTTTGAGTAATTAACAGGTGAAGAATTTCGTCCTCAAATGTCTGTGCTTCTTCTGCTGACCTAAAATAATTATGCTGCTCACCAAATGTTCTTATTGTATGGGCAATCCTAAATACTGTTTGTTTTATAGAAAGCTCATGTCCGCTAACAGGCACTCCCGCTTTTCTAATGTATTTTGAAATTAAAATGTCTGAAGCAAGTTGGCTCCATGATTTTGGAACTTCAATTCCAGTCATTTCAAAAACAACTGAGCCATCAGGATTTACTATTTTACAATCTCTTTTTTCATATTCTAATTCAGAGAGGGGATTTGTTTTTTTGTTGGTAAATAATCGAGAAATAAATGCGAACCTTTTTTTCGTAACAGCTTCTGTCATTATTTTCCCTCACGCTCAAAATCGCTTTGCTGAGAAGAGGAGATATTAATTAAGGAACTTGTTTATATATATTTCTGTCATTAAAAATTTATTTTTTGAAACACTTTTTTTAGAAATTATTTTCAATAGAGAAAACTATCGTAAAAGAACTGCAGGAACTTTTCCTTTTGCCAGATAAGCTTCCCATGCTGCTCTTGCATTTGCTTTGCTTAACTCTATCGCTGCTTTTTCTTCTAAACCGCTGCCTGAAGTATCTACCTTGATCACATCAGTTCCATGAAGTTTAAAGAAATCTCTGAACCATTCGCCTTCATATATTTCCTTTAATTGTCTTTGAAACTCAATTGTTTCAAAAATACAGTCATCTTTTTTTCCATCTCTTCTTTCTTTTCTTTTCATTCCTTCTTCAGCGCTGCATGTTGCAATAAGTAGTGCATTTGCCGGATAATCTAAAAGAGCAACAAGATTCCCTTCAAAAGTTAATATGCAATTATAAATAAATCTTCTTCTGCTTTTTATTTCGCCAAGAAACATTGCTTGAGTTGGCTGATAAACTAGCGAAGACTCAACACTTCTCTCTTGGAAAACGATCTTTCCTGATTCAAGAGCCGGGATTATCAGTCTTTTGTAAGCTATCTCTCTGTCAGAAGCAAAAACTTGTGCCGTTGATCTTGCGCTGTATCCTTTACTTATAACTTCTGGTTTAGGATAACTGTCAAGAGAACTTGCTACCTTGCTATTTGTGGAAATTATCTCTTCTCTGAGACCAGCTCCTGTATATGCATAATGAGGCTCTGCAGACAATATCACATCAAAATATGAAATATCGCTCCAACTAGGAAATCTGTGGTGCTTTTTTTCATATTCTCTTAAATCGAACCAAGAAAGTCCTTTTTCTATTGCCCACTCTTGTAGTCCTCTTATTATTGTGCCTTTTCCGGAGCAATCTATTCCTGCTGTAACAACAAATGCGCCTGGAAATTTACTTGTTGACCTCTCATCCATAAAATTGCTCACTCAAATATAACTTAAAAATCTGTCTTTTTTTTGTACAATATAGAAAATTAATTTTTGATAGAAAAATATCCTTTAAACAAAAACATCTTTACTCTTCTTCTGCGTCAGGGTCAAAGTAATCTATTATTCTTGCACACTTTTGTTGCTCCCTATAACTTATTTTTCCTTCCATGGCGACACATCCTGGGAAAGAATCTTTGTTCCATCCCAAATTAAACAACTTGCTTTAGTGCAGCAAGGGGGTATGACCCCCGGCTGCATATTTCTCTGTATTCTTTGACACCCTTATCGGCGAAAGTGATTATTTTTGTCCAAGAATTGTATCCTATTAATGCTGCACTACCTAATCTATCTAAAATCCTATCTCCTTGTTCTTGGCATTCAATGATTCCTTCTTCAAGTGCTACATCTATGATTTCTTCTGCAACAACTGCAGTTCTATTCAGATGAGGATTTAGAAGCCTATCATATACTAAGCAAAGAACTTCAGAATCAGGAGAAATATTTCTTAATAGGGTTGTTCTTACAATTCTTTCTAAAATTGCTGTCATTTTGTGCCTCAAATTTTATCGTCTGAAAAATAATTTCTATATTTTTTACTGTTTTTCTTATATATAAATTATATTGATTAGTAAAATACAAACAAAAATATAGAAAACAAAATATCACAAAAGAAAAATATATTCTGGAGTTGTAATGTTGATTAAGTATGAAAGAAATTTTGTCGTCGGAAAATTTATTTTCAATATGTAAATATTCACTATTGAAAATAAGTGCTACACAAGGAAAAAGACAAACTTTTGTCTTCAACTAAAACTTAGTAAAATCCATTGCTTCATGTGAAATTAATTCATTGTTTGTTGCATCAATCCTAAAATTTATTAATTGGAAGCTTCCGGTTAGAAAAGAAATATTCCAGAGAAACTTTTCATCAATATTTTGCAAAACAACAAAGGCTTTTGTCAGCATTTGATTTTTATAATATTCTTTTTTTGTTTCTTTTATTTTTTCTATTGCAGTTTCAAAATCGATTTTTACTTTCTCAATCTTTAGCTCAGTCACTTTTGTATTGGGTTTTTTTGCGATTTCATTGAATTTTTCTATGCTAACTTCCTCTTTCATAACAAAATTCGTCATAGAGTCTTCTTTTGGATCATAAAAAGCAATTGTCCAGAACTCAGTTTTGTTTGAAAATGAATCAAATATTGTAGAAAAGCTTGCTAAATATGAATTTTTATTTTCTTTTTTCCATTTCTTGAATTCATTAGAATCAAGAAGTCTTTTGTAAGTCTGTTTAAAATCCATGATCATAAAAGGGGAGCGATTTCTTTGTTATATTCTTCTTGTCTTTGCTTTTCTTTTTCTAATCCTTCATATATAAATGATTTCTCATTCACTATTCTTGGTGTTGGTCTTTTTATCATTACAACATCACTTCCTTTTTTTGAAAGTGCCATCTCATAGTTGCAAGCTTTCATTAATTTTTTTGCAAATTCATCAACTTCTTTATAATTTGGCATGTTTTCTTTTTTCATCCTCTCCATAGAATAGCCCATCCATGCATATGCCTTGCATTCAACAATATCTGGTTGCATTTTTTCAACAAGCCAAGAAAATTTTTCTGGCGAATGCATGTTTATTCCTTTCATACAAGTAATTCTCATGATTGTTCTTGTAGGAATTTGCTTTAAAATTTCTGCACTTTCCAAAAATTTTTCCCAAGCATTAGGAATTACAGGGATGCATAATTTTTCATACATTTCTTTGTCCCATGCTTCAACAGACAAATAAATATTTGTTGGATAAATATCTAATTTTTTTATTGTTTCAGGAACTGTGCCAGATGTAACTGCAAAAACTGTTGTAAATCCATGTTTAAAGAATTCTTTTATTAATTCAGCATACCTTGGATACATCATTGGTTCTCCTGTCAATGAGATAGCCGCATGCTTGGGAATAAAAGCTTCGTCTATTTTTTTTAAGTCGACTTTAGGATTCCCTGGAAATCCGTTCAATAAATTGTATCTTGCTCTTATTGACTCTTCAACAATTTCTTTAGGATCATCAATTGGGCCAACCCAACCCACAGAAAAGACAGATGTGTCTCTCCAGCAATGTTTGCACCTTTTATTACAAGTAATTGCTGGCGACATTTCTAAACATTGGTGGCTTGGAATCCCATAAAAATCATTTTTGTAGCACTCTGCTTCTCCTCTAACGCTTTTTTTACACCAATAGCAGATTTTTACAGCAGAATGGTTTCCAACTAATCTATATTGCTGTTTTTCCATTCTCTTTCTTTTATGTTCTGGGAGCTGATTTTGCTTAAATTCAGGAGTACCTTGTTCAACTTCTACTTTAGGAATTCTACTTATTCTTGACTTTATTGATATTAGTTCCATGTTGAACACAAAATTGGAATTCTTTATATATTTAACTCAATTTGTATTCTATATGGCCTTTGAGATGTTTGCAGATATTAAGAGCAGTATTTTTCTATGTTGTCTTATACTTGTCTTTACTTATTTTCTCTTAATTACAACTCCTTATTTAACTATGGCACATTTGTCTTATTTGATTTCTCTTTTTCCAAAATCACAGCCAAAAACAATCCAGTATAATCCTTTTTTAGTTGGAGCAAGCATGTTATTTGCCTCTTGCTACTTTATTCTAAAATACAATGGGTAGATTTTTATATTGAAAAAATGAATTCTATGTCATGGCAGAGAATGGCTTTTGGTGGGGATTGGCAGCAGTTGTTGTAATCATAGGATTTGCGGTGATTTATTCTATCAACCAATCATTAAAGGAATGCAGTTCAAATATTGATTGTAAAACAAATCAATACTGTGGTTCTGACTTCAAATGCCATGATTTTCCTGTTGTTGAAAAAGAAGTTGTTAAGGAAGTAGTAAAGTGTGAGCAAAACTATGTTGCAGTTGCAACTATTTTAGCAGCAGGATTAATCATTGCTGTTTACATCTATAGATATGGTTTGAAAACAAAATAATTATGCAACTTTAGAAAAAGGGAGCAGATTTCTTTTTATTGTTTCTTCATCAGGGTGATCTCTTACTCTAAAGTGCTCTCTGCATGCAGGATGATAAGTGTGTTTAAGCTTCTTTGCTTCGTCCGATCCTTCAATAACAAAAAGAGGCTCATCAAAACTTGATGGTCTTTTGCCACTGAACCTTTGCGTAAATTCAGCAGGAGCCCAACAAGGCGACTGAGTTAAATCAACAAAAGGATGAGCACATCTTGCAGTATACCTTCTTATAATATCTGCCTGCTTTGCAAGATCATAGATTGTTTTCTTTTCATCTGAGTAGGGCATTGCAGTGCCACGATACGACTCGCTTAATGAAGCTATTTTTTGAAAAAAGCCAAGTTGTTTTAACACCATTGAAACAATAACATGATCTGAATGATGTAACCATGGCTCATCTTGAAGAATCGTTACATGCAAAAGAGAATTAGCTCCTCTGATGTTGTCCATTGCATATTTTATAATCTTAGAAAATAATTCCTCTGCACTTTCAACAGGTATTGCAGGAATTTTTCTTTCTATTATTCCATCATTGCCTTCAGGTTTTCTGGAACGGATGTAATATCCCCCTGAGTTATCACGAGTATTACCTGTATGAGTTATAGGAACACAATGATGATTGCTCTGAATTTTACAGGTGTGATAAGTCTCTATTAAATCATTAGTTTTACCTGAATACATACACCCAACATTTAGTTCAAATAACCCTGGTCTAAAATCTCTAAAGAATCTTGCAGTTCTTGTATTAGAAAGTTCTCGTCTTATGAATTCTGGAACTATTACTCCTGAAATATCTCCCATAGCGAGAAAACGAAGCTATTTTTCTTAAATATTTTTTCATGACGCAAGTTAGTAGTTACAACTCTGCGATCTTGCCTTTAGGGCCTGGATTAAGAAGCAATGTTTTGCCAATCTTGTCTATTTCTCCTGCATGCTCATGTAAATGACCAAAAACTGCAAGTTGTGGCTGGAACTTTAGAATTGCTTTTGTGTAGCTTTTGTTGCCAGTATGTCTATTATAGATTATATCAAGCTTATTGTCTGATGGAGGGCCATGAAAAGCAAAAATTAATTTGTCATTTTTCGTGAAAACTTTTCTTGCTCTTATGATGAACCGTTCAAATTCTTCATCTTGAGTTCCAAAACCTCCTCCACCATAGCCAACTATAAGGTAATTCTGTATTCGTACAATTTTTTTGTGAATAAAAACAACATTTTTTGTTTTT
>JAWCRX010000040.1:0-7076 GCA_038869035.1 Candidatus Woesearchaeota archaeon
AACTATTCCTTGCAAGCATTTTTGCATATCTTCAGAATGCTCGTCAATTATTGTATCAATTTCATTAAGAATCTTTCTCTGATCTGCCTCAAACTGTTCTTTGTTTTTCAGATAAATTGTTGTGTCGAGATGGGAAGCAACTTCTTCGAGCAAAAGTTCATCCTGAAAGTTTATTTCAGAATCTTTTTTTATTCCTAAAGCACCAAGAAAGTGTTTGTTCATTTCCAAAGGAAGAACAAGAAAGTTTCCTTCAAAAATTCTTTTGTCAGGAATGAATTTCTTTCCTATTTTTTTTGCTTGTTCTGTAACATCATCAACAATATTTGTCATTCCTTTCAATACTATTCCTTGTTTGTCTATTACAACTGTCTTTTTGTTGCCATAAACATCTCTGTATTGAACAAATGCGTTTTCACATTTTAGTTCTTCAACTGTCTTCTTTAGAATTTTTTTTATTATGTCAGAAAGCAAGTTATACTGATCCCTGATTGTATCTATGTCGTGAGAGAGTTGTAGTCTTTTTCTATACAAGCCAAGCTCTTCCCTTAATTTGTCTGTTTCATTAACTGCTTCCATTAACCATCCCGAGCTGGAGGAGGCGAATTTATTTAAAAAACCTTCTAATTTATATACGCCAATATGATTGCTTGGCCATGGGGTGGAAAGAGAATACACAGACAGGATTAAAGATTTTGCTTATTCTCATAGGACTTGCTGATTTAGTTGGCTTGCTTCCAAACACCCTTGATTTAGGAGACAAACTTCTTACATCATTTGTTTTGCTTTACTTTTGGTATTTGTTAAGCCCATCAAAATTTTTATTTGGAGTAAAATCAAGAACAGCAGATTATTTTATTCTTTTTGGGTTTTATGTTCTTTCGCTAAACGCATTTCTTAGATTTTTTCTTACAATTGATCCACAAATAGTTGAGCAATATTCAGAAGCAGTAAATTATTATTCATTCTTAATAGGAATGATAATGTTGTTTTTACTGTCAATTTATTTTACTTTTTTTGTTTATTATAAGAAAAAATCAGTTATTGCAAGCATTTTCTATGCCTTTTCCAATAATGATAAAAAATGGGAAGAAATTGCAGACAAGAAGATTGATCCGTGGATTATTTTCAAGTTTCTTATCACATTTTTTACACTATTTATAATATCACAATACTTCTTTGGATTAATTACCCAATGGTTTGTTGTTTCTTTGGATAAATCTCTTTTCTTTGTTGCTATATTCTTTTCAATAAAGGATTTGGAAAAGAGCAAAGTAAAAGCTTTGCATGCTCTTGGAGAAATTGATGATTTAATTTTAGAAACAATCACAAATCTTTTCACAAATCCAAGAAAAGTTGGTTTAGGATTTGGATTATTGCTTGTATTTCATTACTTGAGCGACATTGGAACTTTTTTTATCTTTTATATATTTAATTTGCCTCTCGAAACTGCTTATTATGCTCTTGCAGCAGAAACTCATCGCTCTTTGTGGCAGCATTTTGCAACAGAAACAATTGCAACAAATTTTGACAAAATTGCAACTTTGGTTGTTTATGGAGTAAGCGCATTTGGTAGCTTGGCAGTAATTGTTTTTCCGATAATTCTTTCTTTTTTCATTATTTTTAAAATAAATCTTAAAAAATTATCTAAGAATAATTTTTATGCTTTCATTATTGCATTGTTGTTTTTTGGCATGTTGTTTTTTTATATAACTCCTTGGACAAAATCAGTTCCTATTTTAGATGTTGAGTCAGGAATTGTAGGAGTAGACTTTCCGACTGCAAAAATTTCTTCTGTAACTCCTTTTACTTTCTCAGCTTTATTTTATTTTTCAATTTTTGGAGTGGTTCTTGCATTTTTGGCATTTAATGATAAACTAAGCAGATACATAAACAACATGGCTTATCTTTTTTCAACAATATTTTTAGGAATATACTGCTGGACTTATTTTATTTCCACAAAAAATTACAACATAGAACTAATGCAATACTTTTATTCACAAAGTAATAATTTTTTTGCTTTTAATTTCGCGATTTTAACGCTACTGGGATTTTTGTTTTATGTTTGTGTATTTTTGTATTTTGTATTTATAACTTCTCGTTACATTATCACCAATATAACGAAGCCTATTCTTAACAACACTGCAATAATTTTGTGGACATTTGTATTGTTAATATTGCCAACATATTTGCTCTATAATTTGACAGCATTTGGATTGATGGCAACGACAATTGTAGTTGCTGTATTATTTGTGTTTAGTATTGCAATGTTTGTTGAACTAAGAGGAAGAGAATATCGCGATGATTATTTGCTTGGAGTTACATTAACCATTACAGCATATCAAGTATTGTTGCTCTTTTCTTTGTTTTTTAGTTATTATATTAGAGAAGGAATTTTGAACTTTTTTCAGCCAGTAATTATATTTGCATTTACTGCAACAGCAATGTATTTCTTTGGATTTAGGTATTATTTCAAATTGAAGGAAAAGCCAGTTATTTATGCGATTTTACTGGGAATAATTTTTGGAGTTATTTTTTACTTGATAAAAGAACCAAAGCCAATATTGTTTGATACTTCTTTGATGACACTTATAATTTACACATTGTTTATTGCGTTTGCTGAAGAATCTCTTTTCAGATTAATCGTATTAAGACTTGCAGAAAGGGCATTATCATTTAAGTCTGCAGTTGTGATGCAAGCAATTGTTTTTTCTGGAGTTCACCTTGTGGGATTGAAAAGTTTGCTTGAGCATTATGGTACTAATGTAATCTTTTTTGATAATGTTGTTTCTTTGATAATTTATGCTGTGCTTCTTTTTATATTTGCAGTTATTGCGGCATTATTTGTTAAAAAAAAGGAAGAAAAAGGAAATATTTTATATGCAATCATATTCCATTGGATAACAAATTTAGTTTCAATTGCAATAGGAGTGTTTTGGATATGAGAAAAATCATATTTGCTTTGATGTTTATTTTTCTAGTTCCTTTTGTTTTAGCAGAAGATATTGTTGTTGATGTAAATGGAGGAAGTATTGACAAACCAATAATTGTCGAGCCAGGAGCAGAATTTGAAATTGGAATAACAAGAGAACCCGGCGTATTAATACAAAACGTTAAGGTTGAATCAAATTCTGCTTTTGTAAAAAGCATAGCAAACAGATATGAATTGGCTCCTTCTGAAAGAGCAATGGAAAGGAAAAGAATTTCCAAGATGCAAAAGCTCGATGAATTCTTGCCATCTGGGACTTATACTCTTTCATTAATTTTTGATTATGACAAAGATGATGAACAAAAACAAGAAATTAAAATGATAAATTTAGAGATTCAATCGGGTGGAGCCGGATCAGACGTTCTTGGATGGATTGTTAGAAAAATGCCTGAAGATGTTGCAAGAGAGATTTTAAATTATTATTACCCTGTAAAATTAGAAAGATTGAATCCTGAACTTACAGATGAAGAAATGAGAGAAATTGGAGCAAAAGGGGTGAAACAGGAAATAGTCAGTGAACAAGTTACTCATGAAAGTGCACCAAAAAAGCATGTTGATGAAAATAAGCCTGCGCAAAAAATACAAAAATCCCTAAGAGTTTATCGTGTAAACACCATTGGCAAGGAAAAATATGTCACAAAAGTTGTGCTTTCTGTTGCTGGAAATGGTTTAAGTGACTTAGAATTAGTTGAAGATATTCCTAAACAATATTTGTCAAATGCTAACAGGGCAGTTTACTCCAGGAATCCCATAATTATCCAAAAAGACCCTGTTATAAAATGGGAGTTTGACTACGTACCTCCTGGCGAGACAAAAGACTACAGCTATATTGTCGAGGCAAAGATGGAAGAGCCTCCTGAAAACACAGTTGCTGTGGCAAATAATCCAACTATGCTTGCATTGTTCACAAGATTTGTGCTCAATGGTGGTTGGATAGTGTTATTTATTTTGCTTATTGTGCTTGCTGGCGTGCTTATCTGGTGGATAAGAAAGCGAAGAAAAGGTAGAAAAGAAAAGATAAATCCTTTCAAGGAAAAGAAAAGATAAAAAATAGACGAGAAAAGACAAAACATTTATATATGACAAAGAATATTCTTTGTAATGCGAAGGGAGAGCAATTATTCTTTATTAGTAATTATATTAGCGTTTCTTGTAAGCTTACAGCCAGTATTTGGAGCCAACATTGTCAGTGGAAAAATCATAGATGAAACAACTGGCGGTGTTATTGGAGCAACTGGGTTTATTCAATTTACTAACAGCACAGGAGGAATTTCAAGCACACCAGTTAGTGCAGGTTTTTATAGCACATCCCTTTTGCCTGATGTATATCGGGAAATAGAAACGCTTTTTAGTTTGTCAATTAATCTTGCAAATGTTGAAATAAAAAATGTTAGTATCTTTAGCGATCTTTTAATTAATTTTACTACAAGAAGATTTAATGTAAGCTATACTCCTGTTTTGACAGCAAAAACAGGCGATACATTAAACATTAGCATTGGAGCAACAAATGATGAAGCAGTAGTTCTTGGTACAGTAAATATCTCTCTTGAGTTAGAAACTTTGAGCGATACTACTCTTGATATTGATGATGCTCAAACTACAATTCCAGCAAGCACTACAATAAATGTTCCAAGAAAAGTAATTGTGCCATTCAATATTTCTTCAGGAACTTATAGACTTATTGGTGAAGCGTATAGAATTGGCAACTTTGTTACAATAAACAACTCTCCTTACATTGCAGAGATGAATTCAGAAAACATAACTCAAATTTCAATAGCTGCAATTCCTCTGAATGAAACTCCAATAATAATTCCTGCTATAACTTCTGCAGACCTTATTGGAAATAACTCTGTTAACACAACAACAACTTCTGCAAATGACTTATTTGGAGTATATTACAGAGAGGGCGCAACTCAACTTATGTTTGAAATGCAGTTAAGAAATCTTAGTGCAGCACCACCTTGTCTTGGTACATTGCCGCCAGGAACCAGTATTTTCACATGGAATATACTGCTTGATACTATTCCAGGAACAGGTGATGCAAATGGTATAGATAAGATGCTTGAAGTTGCTGCAGACAATGAATTTTTTGGAAACTTAAAAGTAAAAAGCTGGAATGGAGCAGGTTTTGTTGAGACAAATGATACTTTCCAAAAATCATTTATTTGTCCAGAAAACAAGATACAATTTGAAGTTCCTAAAACAGCTGTAAATTTTAATGGAATGGACGGAGTTTCAGGATTCTTTAAAACCGAAAGAATAGGGGGCAGTCCAGTAACGGAGGACTTCTTTTTCTTTGATAAATCCCCCCCAAGAAACATTTCTTTAATGATATTTGATGTTGAAGGCATATTGCCTGGAGAAAACCTGACAGAAAAGTGCGGAAGTTATGAAATTACATGGAATATTCCTAATGACAACACAGGAGTTGCTGGATATTACTTGGAAGAAGATAAAACATTTCCATTTACTTTCTTAGATGCAATTACAACTCTTATAACTCCCAGATTCAATAACACTATTAGATTTTTCTTCAATGAAACTGGAACTGATAATGGAAGGCATGAATACAGAGTAAAAGCATTTGACAGCTTTAACAACAATGGAACTTTTTCATTCCCACAATTTGCAATTGTTAACAGCAATGCAACTTTGCAACAATGCCCTAACTGTGGAGCATATGATGATGTCAACAACTGCATAGCAGATGAAAGATGTGGCTGGGACAACTCAACAAACTTTTGTTTTAACTTGCTTTCTGGTGGAGTAAACTTTGGGGAATTCTTGCTTTATAATGGCGACTTCTTTGATGTATCAAATTCATTCATCATTTCTCCATTGGATAATCAAACATCAAATAGCTCTAAAGATTTTAAATTCACTGCGGGAGGAGGTAACTTTTATATTGATCCAAACTGGGACAGTAATGGAACTGCTCAGATACAATACATTTCTGGAGCTACTTCGCTTGAAAATGTTGCTTCATGTCCAACAACAGGGTATGGGTTGACTTCTTTAGCTTCAAAGGGAAGCAGTGCAAATACAGGAGATATTTACTGTTTAATCACGAATGAAAACACTTATGCAAAATTAGAAGTTATGAATGCAAATGCATCAGAATTAGTATTCAAATACGCTCATTTACCTGATGGCAGCAACATATTTCCAATGCCTCCAAGAATTGTTGTAAGCGGGTACTTGCTTAATGGAAGTATTTCTGGGGAAGCTTATACTGGAAATGATGCAAATGTATGCATAGAGAACGACCATTTCTTTGCTTGTGTACCTGTAAACACAACGACAGGATTTTATGAGTTTAAGGGTATTCAGGCAAATGACTATTATGAATTATTTGTTGAATTTGACACCCCTTTTGACAATAATAATTTCAGCATTGTGCCTTTCCAAGATGAATACAATTTGCTTGAGCCAATAGATGGATTTTTCCTTTCAAAAAACAATGTAACTGCAAACATAAGTATAGTTCCAACAATAAAAATAATTAATGTTACATTGAACAAGCAGGTAATTGAGGTTCCTCCAATAAATTATTCCAAGCTTAATTCTGAAGATCTTGCTGAGTTAACTACACTTACAGTAGGAGATGCTTGTAAGGGATTGTCTGGAGCAGAATTAACAGGTTGTCAGAGTGAAGTAACTGCAACAATAAATGGAGTTGCACAAGAACAGATTAAAACAATAAATAGATTCGTGAGATATTCCCCTGGAGAAACAATTGCTGCTCAAGTAACTGTTCAAAGCATAGTTCCTTTGGAAAATTATGATTTGGGACTGATTCTTGGCGGAGGATATTTTGTAAATGATGAAAATTTCATTGTAAATGGTACGATAGTAAACATTTCGACTACAGCTTCAATATACAATATAACTTTGCAAGTGCCTGATGTCATGCCTCCCGGTTATGCAGAACTTCTTGCAGGATTCAAAAAAGAAAGAGAAGCAATAAAAGCAGCAGGAAATAAATTTAATGCAACAGACAGAAAAGCAGCTTTCTTCCCGCTTGATATTTTAATCATAAGAGCAGCACAACCACCAGTAATCCATTCGCCATTATTTGGACCAACAAATA
>JAWCRX010000041.1:0-6970 GCA_038869035.1 Candidatus Woesearchaeota archaeon
TATTGGACTTATTATTGCTGTTACCCCTAAAACAAGAGCGGAGTTTGCCACTACAGATCCTATTATGTCACCCAAAGCGGCATCAGCATAACCAGTTTTTGCTGCTGTAACCTCAAATACAAGTTCAGGCAAACTAGTGCCAAGAGCGACGAGAAATAAACCGATGAATATTGGCGGAAGCACTAAAGAAATTGAAAGTTGCGTTGCATAAAAAACAACTTGTTCTGAAGAGCGAAATAAAAGCCAAACGCAAAACATGAAAAGCAATGAGAAAAATACAATTTGCTGTTTTGACACACCATTGTCAGAGCCATCGTGGAATTTCTTCCTCTCTCTTAAAATGTAGTAACCATAAGTAAAAAATGTCCCCATTAAAATTGTACCATCAACTCGAGAAAGTTCATTTCCAAAAACCATCAAAATAAATGGAAGAATTGCTATTAGAATCATTGCAATTGCATCTCTCTTAATATAAATATTTTTCACCTTGACTTTTTTTGCCACAAGAATCATAATTCCGGCAACTAATGTTACATCAGCGATGTTGCTGCCAATGACATTTCCTAAGGACAGAGCAGAATTATTTGCTAATGCGGCGTTTATTCCCACAAATAATTCAGGCAAAGAAGTTGAGACTGCCATTATAATGAATCCGACAACAAACTCAGTTACTCTAAGGAAAGCAGCGATTTTCACCAGTGATCTGACTAAAAAATAACCAGCAACAGCTAACATTATGCTCCAAAATAAAAAAAGCGAAAAATCGTAAAGTGGCATCATTTAGTCTTATCTTTCTTTTTGTTTTATATACTTTTCCTCTCTTAAAATTATGAACTTACTGCAAACAAGAGAGTTCAATAAAAACATTTTTATAAGCATAAATTTGAGAAACTCTATGGAATTGCAAAAATTAGGACTCCCAGTCTTGAGACTGGGTTTAGGATTTCTTTTTTTGATAAATGGAATTATTGCATTATTGAATCAAGAAATAGTCCTGCAAATGTTAAATGATTTGAAATTTCCTTATCCTAATTTCTGGATTTGGGTATTAATTTTGATAGAAGTTATAGGGGGAATACTTCTTTTAATAGGCTACATGGTCAAGCATGCAACTGCTCCTTTAATGACGCTTGTTTTAGTTGTGATTTTAACAATACAAATACCAGGCACAATTGCAGGAAATCCTGCACAATTGTTGAAAGATATCGCAATATTCTGTGGATTGTTCTGCTTATTTGCATTAGGACCCGGATCATACAGTATAGAAGAGGAACTTGAGTTTTTGAACAAAGAAAAAGGAAAAAAGTAAAATGGTTTATGAAATACTGAAAGAGACAATTAATGCAACTTCTCAAACCCCTAATGTTTTAAGAGACAGCGTGTTAGTTGTTTTCAAAAGAATTACAGAGCTTTTGTTTGCACCCTCTTCTAATCCTGAGATGTTTTGGATAATTGCTCCGATGATAATTGCGACTTTATTCATGACTTTTTACTTTGGAAGATATGAAGACGAAAAACTTGGCTGGAATACTGCTTTTGGAAATTCAATGATTTTCTTGTTTGTTGTTTTGGACATTTTCAGAAAAATCTTTGAATCCACAGATCCGCCATCATTGAACAATTTCATCAATGATCCTTTTTATGTTACATTAAGTGCAAGCCTGATAATATTGGGATTGGTGATGATGCTTTTCAATTTCTATCGTCTCTGGTCAGAAAAAATTGCCTTCTTTTTTTCATCACCTTTGCCCATAAATGTAACCATTTATGTAGTTTTGACAATTGTTTATACTCAAGTGCCTGCTGATTTTTTGACATTTGTTGCTGGCATTGGTCTTTTTGCAATTTTCTTTTTATTTCTTGAACTTTTACAAGATTTTCAAAGATTACCTAGAAAAATCAGATGGGCAATTAACGAAAAAAACAACCAAAAATAGAATGGCAAAGAATAAATAAGATTGGTTTGCACAAATAAACGCAATACGGATGATAGTTTTGCTCAAAAAGAAAATCATAGAGCTTTCTTTCTTTTCCAAGAAGCATTACTTTTCTTTTATTGTAATGATAATGCCCAAGCTTGCCCATTATCGTGCATAAATCCTGCACATTAATGTTGGAAATTGCCCAGAAATCAATTTTTTTACAGTTTGAAGCTGGTCAATCCAACTTTCACGCACATTTGTTTCTTCCACGTATATCGCCTCATATATCTTCATGGAAAGCCAAAATTTACGAGAACCAAGGCCTTGTCTCACTTATGCGCCTTATATAAACCTTTCGTTTTGTTACTATCATTAAGTGGTTAATTTTGTTGGAACTGGTCTTGGCTCTGGCATCAGGACAACAGTTTTTCTGATGTGAAGCCCGCTTTTTGCGTCTTTGTCAAAGCCACGATATTGCTCTGGTAAATCTTCTCTTCCAAGAGCCGGTTTTTTTAGATTTGCCAAGTCGATCTTTTTCTTCATCCTCATTGTAAGAGGCATTTTTACAAATCTGTCATATGTCTTATGTATCTTTCCTGGAGCAATTTCAAAATCTCCACAAGTTAGTTGACGATTAAATTCCTCTGGCCACTCTATGTCTTCATACTCCAATGGCTCAGCTTTGTCAACACTAACAAATCTTAATCTTCTAAATCTTACAAATCCAGGAATTCTTTCAACATAGCCAGCTGTTCCTGCATCTAATGCGCTTGCATTAAATCTTCCATTTGGAACATATTTTCCTTCTTCTATTGGATTAGATGCTCTGTCGCAAATATTTCCTCCTGATTCCTCAAAATGTCCGTGCACAGAAACTGTCAATAATGATTCTAAATCTTCTGGGTAAATATTTCCTGCGTTATTTCTTCTCATTACAATGTCATATTTTTCTTTTAAGGCATTCCATTCTTCTTCTCCAATACTATTTCTTTTTAACCCATAATTTTGCTCAAACCAATCATAGATTAATTCTCCAGGAATTATTGCTCCATCTATTTGTCTCCAGCCATATTCTGCAAAATCAGTCCCTTTTTCTCGTGCAGTTGTCTTTAATGGTTCATGTGCAAATAGAATTGCTCTTGCAGGATCAATTCCCTGAACAACATTTCTCAAATCACTGAGATAATTTATTCTTGTGTTATTTGCTGTAATTGGTTCTGAAGATTCTAAGACAAGCTCTTTATCATGTCTGTAAGGAGATGGGTGATTTAGTTCTAAGTAAAACTTTCCACCAGCCAAAGCAACTCCTCCCGGCACAAATACAAGATCAAATCCTCTTACTCTGTGAGTTTGTGGATTTTTTATATAATGCATATGAGGATATTTCTGCTGAACAACATCTGCCATTAATTCTATTTCAAATGGCTCATGTGATGCCCCAAAATAAAACACAGGAATATTCTGAGAAGCAGTTCTTTTTGCAACCTGCTGAATTCCATAAGCATGAGAATAAATATCGATGCCAAAATCACCATTCAAAACAATTGCATGAGGATTGTAAGTTAGAGCTTCTGAGATAAAAGCATCTACATTTTGAGGCTTTTTCTGCAAATCGCTTCCAACAACCACTTTAAGTTCTTGGCTCATTCCGCTTCCCTCATTATTTCTATGTTTAATTTGACGACAGTACTTGGCTTTAACTCATCGTGAAGCAACTTAGGCACTACAATGATTGCCTGCTTTCCGTGCTTTGCTATCTTCTTGATAATTTGATAGGATTTCATTTTAAGTAAGCCTCAATTGTTGCTGCAGAGCCAGCTTTTACGTCTTCCTGCCTTAATTCCTGGCCTGCTAAATATGCCCTATAAGCAGAGCGGACATCATCCTGCCATTCACTAAATCTGGTTTTTGGACCAGTCCTTTTAGGAGGGACAAAATCTTGGCCAAGACGGCCCGCCTCAAAGAACTTGAAAGAACTAATCTTCATTATTTCTTCTTCCGAAATTTCATCAAGATTCTTCCTTGGCCAATTGTGTTGTGGAGGAATATTCCAACTTGCCACCCAGTCTTTGTAATCTTCAATTATATTTTTTTTAGATAATTTCATTTTCATTCACCTATTCTGAAACTGCCTTTTCATGTTTATCTTTGCAGGCAATTTCTCGATGTATTTTTTATACATTAGAATAGCTATATAAATATTTCTATTTTGTAGTTACTAAATAGTAGTTATAAATGAAAAGATTTTTATAATTAGATGTTGTATTCAATTATCTGACTGCACTTTTGATGCAAGAGCGCAGGCAGTTATTGAAGATTCACAGAGAAATCTTCTTATCAAACATATTGTAGTGATTGCAGTAGCCCCAAATCAAAAAAAGAGTTGTAAAGTTTGAAAGAGAAATTGGATTGCATCTTTATGCTTACGTAGTGATTGATAAATCAAGAGGGAATATTCTTCTTAGAAGCTAGTCCATCTCACTAACTTCTCTCAATAATTTTTCTGCACCTTGTTCGTCATATTGTTCGACATGACCTTCTTTGCTGCAGTAGGGGCAAATGTCTACTCTGTGTTTGGTTGGGTCACGAGAGAATTTATAGTTGCATGATGTGCAGACATATTTTATTTTTTTAACTTTTTTTTCTTCTTTTTTGATAGAAAATGGGCTTTCAATTTTGTTTTTTCTAGAGCACGATCCACAAATCAAAGAAGTTCCATCAACATCATAGCTCATTTCTCCAACTGGATTCTTTGAGCCACAACGCTTGCATCTCATCATTATTTCCTGATTAGACATATTAAGCTTATTGTCGAATATATATTTAAAACTATTGTTTTGTTATGATGACTTTTTTGTCACAATAATAACTGCTACAAAGCAAGAATGTTTATAAAAGAAGTTTTCTTCACAAAAACGAGACAACACAAAAATGACTATGACAAAGAAAAACAGCAAACAGAAAGAAGAAAAACCAAAACAAGATGATGTTTTAAAGAATTTGCCAGAAGAAACAAAGAAAAGATTAGAAGAAATTAAAAACAAACTTGACAAGTTTAAGTCAGAAGTACTGAAGAAATTTAACCAGTATATCATAGGCATTTCTTTACTTCCTCCAGCTCAACCATTGCCTACAACTCCTGGACAGCCTCCTCCACCACCAAATCCTAAACAAATAGATGTTCTTGTTTTAGTAGATGACTCTGACTCAACAAAAATGCCAAAATGGGAATTAAAAGACAAGCTAATTTCAATAATTACAAAAGTTGCAGAAGATATTGACAAAGATTTGAAGCCTGATACAGTAATTCTTTCTGAATTATGGCAAAGTTGCTATGATGGAAAATATGATCTTATAAGATTAATAGCAATGGGTGCTCCGGTCTATGACAAAGGAATGCTCGCAGCAATCAAAATAGCAGAAGTCCATAAAAACATGGTACTAAAGAAGTTCGAGAAATACATTGTTGCCTATGTTTTAGCAGGATCATTAGTGCAAGGAAAAGCAACTCCAGAATCAGACATTGATGTTTACATTGTAATTGATGATACAGATGTAAAAAAGATGACAAGAGCAGAGCTAAAAGACAAGTTAAGAGCAATAATTATTGGAATGGGGTTGGATGCTGGCGACATTACAGGAATAAAAAATAAAATAAACATCCAGCCATATATATTGACAGAATTTTGGGATTCAATAAGAGAAGCAAATCCTATAATTTTCACTTTCTTGAGAGACGGCGTTCCTTTCTATGACAGAGGAATTTTCATGCCATGGAAGCAATTGCTTAAGATGGGAAAAATAAGACCATCAGGAGAAGCAATCGATCTCTACATGTCAACAGGAGATCAGATGCTTAAAAGAGCAAGGTGGAAGATAAAAGATATTGGAATGGAAGATGTTTTTTATGCAATATTAACTCCGTCACAAGCAGCATTAATGATGTATGGAGTTCCTCCTCCTACACCAAAGGAAACTCCTGAAATAATGAAGGAGATTTTTGTAAAAAAAGAAAAATTGCTTGAAGAAAAATATGTAAAGATTCTTGAAACCGTAATTAAAACAAGAAAAGATTTAGAGCACGGCACAAAAAAAGATATAACAGGAAAGGAAGTTGATCAGTTGCTTGATAATGCTGAAGATTATTTGAAAAGAATTGATCGCTTGTTTAAACAAATAGAAAAAACAAAAGAAGAAGAAAGTATGCTTCATATCTATGAATCCTCGACTACAATTTTGAGGGATATACTAAAAGCAGAAGGCATAGAACAAATTGAAGAAGATGAGCTTTTAAAGGCATTCAAAAAAAATCTTGTAGATAAAGGAAAGTTGCCGGCAAGATTGCTGAGAATTTTTGAAGATATAATGAATGCAAAAAAAGATTATGATTTAGGAAAACTTACTAAAGCAGAGATAGAAAAAGTGAGAAATGATGCTGCACAATTCACAAGAACAATGATAGAATATCTGCAGAGAAAAAGAGGGAGGGAATTAGAGAAAGCAAAGATAAGGGTAAAATACGGCAACAAATATGGTGAGATTCTTTTACTTGGAAAGAGAGCATTCATAGTTCATGATATTGATGCAGAGCAAAAACAAGTTTCTTCAGCAGAGATAAAAGAGAATGGCAGCTTAGGAACAATAAAAGACAGCTCGCTTGAAGAGCTTGAACAGGCCATAGCCACTACACAGATGACTGAGAGGGCTTTCATAAAAGAGCCAATATTTGAGGATTTGAAGCGAATATTTGGCAGCAATGTAGAGATTCTAGTCAATGTTTGGTACTAGGCAGGGTTGAAAGTCATGTTTGTGGCAGTTGAAATAATTCCATTGCACTCAACTGCTTCCTGCCGTCTTACGAAGGAAAAATAGCGCTCATTGGCCAAATTGGCGACTTTAAACGCAGCTTTGGTATTAGCAATGTTTAAATATCATCTTTCTGTGTAATTAAACATGGGAAAGCTTCCAACAGAAATTCCTACAAAACCATTGATATTGCGTTATCAAGGAATATTTGATCTTGATGCACTTTATAATTTGGTTTTAGA
>JAWCRX010000042.1:0-6473 GCA_038869035.1 Candidatus Woesearchaeota archaeon
TGCAGTTACAATAGTTCTTGTTGGTTTTATTCTTGGAAAAATTATTTCAAGATTAATTGAAAAACTTACAGACACTTTAAAAATTGATAGCTTTTTTGAAAAAGTCGGAATAAAAATTTCAATATCGGGTGCAATTGGGCAGCTCTTTGCCTATTTTATTTATTTTGTTTCTATTATATTAGCATTTGATCGCCTTGGATTGGCTAGTACTATGATATATTTCTTGGCTACAGCAGCATTAGTAATAATTGTTTTTTCAACAATATTAGCAATAAAGGATTTTGTTCCAAACTTTTTTGCAGGGATTAAGATTTATAGAAAAAGAATGTATGATGTCGGAGATATCATCAAGGTTAAAAATATTATAGGAATTGTAACAAAAATAACTTTGACAGAAACACAGATGAAAACAAAATCTGGCGACATTCTTTATATTCCAAATTCTGCATTGCTTTCGTCTTCATTTTCAGTTAAAAAGAAAAAGAATTAACTTTTACTCTCCAAAATTCCTGAAACATTCATTATTTGTGTTCTTGTGTAAGAATCTAAATTTGGGTCTTCGCTTATTTCTTCTAAAACTTGGAAAACTTTGCTGAATTTTATTGAAATATCTTCTCCGCTTCTTAAAGTTTCAATTATTTTTTTTAGCTGCAACCTTATATTTTTTGGAATAGAAAGATCGTCTTCTAGTTCAAGAAGAATGCCAATTGCTTGCTTTATACTCTCATTCATTTTTCTTTTTCAGAGCTTCCATGACGTCCTTTTGCATCTGCTCTGCTTTTTCACGCATCTGTTTTTCCTGCTTTTCTATGGATTTTAATCTTAGTGAGTTTGTTTCCTTTTTTTCTTCCAATTCTTTTTTAAGATTCTTTATATCTGTTTTTATCATTACATTTCCAACAATTTTGTAAGCCTCATTTGATTTTTGAAGCTCCTCTAAAGCAGATTCCACTTCAGCAAGCTGTCTTTGAAAGTGTTGTTTCTGCACTAAAGTTTGCTGCATTGTTTGTTCAATTAATTGCAGTTGTTGTATTTTTTCTTCAACTGTCATCAATTTTCACCATTTTTTCATGCGTTGCAAGCAATTGTGTTATTGAAGTAAGAGTCGCCCTTAATGCAACTACATCATTTGCCTTGACTGAAAATTTTATTTTGTCTTTTGTTTTTTCAATTTTGTAGTCAGAACGTTTTGCTTGCTTATCTTCTGGCTCAAATGCTTGAACTAAATCTTCGTCTGCTTCCACAAGTATCTCTGCTTCGCACTTCATCTTGCCTTTATTTTGTTTATTACACTTCTTGGTTTGAAAAGCATTTTAGAGCCACAGTATGGACAACGAACTTTTTTTCCAACATATTCCTGAGAAACTTGTTTATTACAATCAAAACATTTGTAGCGTGCCATTAAACTTCAACCTCTTTTTCTTCTATTTTCTCTTCTGTTGGAACTTGGAATTCTTTTTCAAATATTGCAGCTGCTTTTTCTGAAGCATAAGCTTTGCTTGTATAAGTTGAACTACATTTTCTGCAATGCCAAATTCCCGCTGCTTTTCTTTTTACCTGAGCATAATTGCAATAAGGACATTTGTGTTTTTTTCCACGATAAAGCTTTTCAATTTCTTCTAGCCTGTCTCTTACTCTAGTACCATATCTTGCACCAAAACGCTTTACTGGAGACTTTCTTTTTATTTCTGCCATATAGACGAGAATTTTGAGATGCTTTTTAAATCTTTTGAAAACAAAGTTTTCAAAGACATGAAAATTTATTAAAAATTTTCTTTGGATTGCTGTTGAATGGGGTTGGGAGGATTTGAACCCCCGACCGCACCCACCCCAAGGGTGAATCATACCAAGCTAGACCACAACCCCTTAGAGAAAGCAAACTATAAATAGCATAAAAACCTTACATTTACATGACACTTTTTGAAGTGAAAATAAGCCTTTGGACACATAAAATAAATGATGTTTCTTTGAATGATTTTATTTTTGCTGCTGCAATTAATGTGGCTGCTGCTCCGGTGCTTGTGCCAAAATAGCCAATAGAATTTTGTTAAGTATTTGTGCAACATGTTTGTTTCTTGGAGAAAATCTGCCACTTCCACTTCCGTGGGCAAATAGCACGATGCCTAATGAGTTTTCTGGAATGACTAAATTGGCTTCAATAATTCCTTTTTCTAATTTTATTTTTACTTCTTGTTCAGCCATTATTGAAAGTATGGGGATGCCCGGAATTTCGTGTTTTGCAACAGTTCG
The DNA here is from genome assembly GCA_038869035.1 of Candidatus Woesearchaeota archaeon. GTDB lineage: Archaea > Nanobdellota > Nanobdellia > Woesearchaeales > JAWCRX01 > JAWCRX01. Next base: position 2,251 of record JAWCRX010000042.1, read on the forward strand.
AACCGGGGTCACCTGCTCCCAAGGCAGGAAGGATGGCCAAGCTACCCCACATCCCCACGACAAGATTGTTTTTCTGGAGTGTTTATAAAGTTTCTTGACACAAGTATTATATATCCATTTCACTAATCTCCTTCTATGAGCAATCAAGCAAATTCATGCAGAGCATGACTTTTTCTTAGCTTGAGCTCTTTTACCATGAGCTTAACTGCCAAACAAAAACACGAACTAAAAAAATTGTTCAATGAATTATCTTCGCATAGAGGAAGCCATACTGAATTAGTCACAGTTTATGTTCCTGCTGGTTATGATATTATAAAAATAATACAACATCTTTCACAAGAACAAGGAACTGCTGTAAATATTAAGTCTACTTCTACAAGAAAAAATGTAATTGATGCTTTAGAAAAAATGATTCAGCATCTTAGATTATACAAGCAAACTCCTCCAAACGGATTGATGGCATTTTCTGGCAATGTTGCAGAAAGAGAAGGACAAAGTGATGTAAAAGTATGGAGCATTGAGCCACCTGTGCCATTGCAAATGCGATTGTACAGATGCGATAAAGTGTTTGTTCTTGATGCTCTTTCAGACATGTTAGAAGAGAAAGAAGTTTATGGCCTTGTAGTTATCGACGGAAGAGATGCAACTCTTGCTTTATTGAAAGGAAAATCAATCATTCCTTTGCTAAAAACGCATTCAGAAGTTCCAGGAAAGATGAAAGCAGGGGGGCAAAGTGCAATGAGGTTTCAAAGAAACGCGGATTTAGCTGCTTTAGCACACAGAAAAAAAGTTGCAAACTATATTACTGAACAATTCTACAATAAACCCGAGATAAAAGGAATTCTTCTTGGCGGTCCAGGACACACAAAGTACAAATTAATTGATGAATTAAACGAGCAATTAAAGAAAAAAATAATTTCAATACAGGACCTTTCTTACACAGATGAATTTGGCCTGCAGGAATTAGTTGAGAGATCTCAAGATGTTCTTGCTGCAGAAGAGGTTGCCAAGGAAAAGAAAATAATGAACAAATTCTTTGAATTATTGTCTAAAAATGACAAAATTGTATCTTATGGAAAAAATGAAACAAAAAAATTTTTAGAGATGGGAGCAGTAGATGTTTTGCTTATTTCAGAATCTTTGCCAGATAGCGAAATAGAAGAGCTTGAAGAAATGGCAAAAAAGTTTGGGACAACTGTAGAAATAATATCTGTAGAGACAAGAGAGGGAGCACAACTAAGAGACATCGGTGGAGTAGCGGCAATATTGCGTTATGAAGTAAATATTTAGTTAACTTTGAATTTTAAAAAACAGTAAAAGTTCAGTAGTTTGCTAAAAGCATTTTGCCCTTAGTGAACTTTTCCCGCTTAGCTTGAAAGCACCTTAAAAAAGTCAAGTTTAAATAATAAGATAAAATTCTTTTTTTATGAATCTTGGAGAAGAAGCATATTTTAGACTCTTTGAGAAAACACCTGAGAAAAAAATAATGATAAAGTTCTCTGGCAAATTTAAACCATTTAATGCAAATGTAAAATATGCAAAAGATTGGATGACTTTTTATTTGTCAAACGAATGGAGAGATGTTGATAAGGAAATTACGATTGGTCTATTGCAGTCTTTGCTGCTCAAAGTTCACAAGGAAAGAAAAGACACAACAAATATTGATCTCTATCATGAATTTTCAAAAGGACTTTCAAAATATGGAGAAGTTACAGAATCAGATCCTGTTTTGCTTGAGTCATTCTATCGCGTAAATGAGAAATTTTTTGAAAACAACCTTGAAGCTCCTAATTTGAAATGGGGCGACGAGAGTTTTCGCACTCTTGGAAAGTATGAATACAACACTAATACAATAACAATAAGCACCATATTCAAAGAAAGTGATCCTCTTTTACTTGACTATGTAATGTACCATGAAATGCTTCACAAAAAGCATTCTTTCAAATCAAAAGATGGCAGGCATTCTTATCATTCTTCAGAATTCAGAGCAGACGAGGCAAAATTTCCAAACCAAGAAGTAATGGAGAAAAAGATTTCCTATCATGCAGCAAAACACAGAAGAAAAACCAAGAAGAGAAGCTTGTTGAATTGGTTTAGATGGTAGCAGCCGCATTGAAAGTCGCATTTGGCAGTGAGCGCTTATTTCTCCTTTGCAAGAAGCAGGAAGCAGTTGAGTGCAATGGAATTATTTCAACTGAACGTGACTTTCAACACGGCAGATGGTAGCAAAATCTTTTTAAATCGAGCTCATTTTGCTGATTTGAGGTGAATTATGACTAAAATCTTGCCAATGGCTGCAATGGAGCGCCTGATGAAAAAAGCAGGCGGAGATAGAGTTTCAGAGGATGCAAAAGAAGCTCTAAAGGAAGTTCTCGAAGAATATGGCGAAGAAATTTCTAAGAAAGCTATGAAATTTGCTTTGCATGGAGGCAGAAAGACGATAAAAGCAAGAGACATCAAATTGGCTGCAAAGAAGGAATAGGGCAATCTTTTTAAATTAAACACAAAGAGTGATAATTGATGGTAGGCGAAAGAAAATCAGTAACTGCAGGAAGTTTGCAAAAAGGAAGCTTTATCATAATAGATGAAGCTGCGTGCAGAGTTACTGATGTTACGGTAGGAAAATCAGGAAAACATGGCCATGCAAAAGCAAGAATTGTTGCCATGGGTCTACTTGATGAAAAGAAAAGAGAAATCGTAGTCCCATCACAAGACAGTGTTGAAGTTCCAATAATTGAAAAGAAGAATGCTCAAGTATTAAGTGTTTCAGGAGATACAGCAAACTTAATGGATTTAGAAACATATGAAACATTTGATGTAAAGATTCCAGAAGAGTTCAAGAATAATGTTGTTCAAGGAGCACAAGTTTTAACTTGGGACATTCTTGGAACAAAAGTTATTAAACAAGTAAGAGGTTCAGAGTAAAATGACAAAACAAGCAAAATCAAAGATTTTGATGCTTAGCCAAAATGAAGGTGATTATTTTGGCTAAATTCCCTGAAGCAGAAGCAAGATTATTTAAGAATAAGTTCGTTTGTAGAAATTGCAAAGCTACAATTAAAGCTCCAAATATGAAGGTGCTTGCTGGCGACGTTAAATGCAGAAGATGCAATTCAAAACAATTAAGGGCTAAGAGAAAGAAGTAAATGAGCTTAAATGCCTGGCTTATTGCTGGATTTTATTTTGCAATTATTGTTCTTATTTATTTTAATAGAAAAAAGTTTGATGTTCAGGCAAAGTTAATCTATCTTTATAGAACAAGTTGGGGAATTTCTTTTATGGATAAATTTGCCAGAAATTGGCCTGGAGCAATAAAATGGATTTCTATTTTTGGAATAATAGTCGGATTTTTAGGAATGATTGTTGTATTTTATTTACTTGTTGAAGGAACAATTACTTTATTCATTGAACCAGAAGCTCCTGCATCAATTGCTCCTGTAATCCCAGGAGTAAAAATTCCAGGAAGTTCTGTATTTGTCCCATTTTGGTATGGAATAATCAGCATTTTTATTGTCGCTGTAATGCATGAAGCAGCACATGGAATTGTTGCAAGATTGCATAAATTAAAAGTAAAAGCAACTGGAATTGTTTTTTTTGGACCAATAATTGGAGCATTTGTTGAGCCAGATGAAAATCAAGTGAAAAAATTGCCTGTATGGAAGCAGTTAAGTCTTTTTGCCGCCGGGCCATTTGTAAATATTGCAACCGCATTTCTTGTTTTAGGAATAATTTTGTTCATTATGGGGCCTGTAATTGCTTATGCAGTTGAACCAAGTGGAGTGAAAATAACAAATGTGCAGGAAAACATGCCTGCAAAATTAGCTGGATTAAAAGAAGGCGATATTGTGGAGAAAGTTAATGATGTAGAAATTTTGACAAGCGAAAATTTTACAGCAGTAATGAAAGAGATAGAGCCGGGAGATTTTATAAAGATAAAAACAAAAGAAAATGAATTTAACGTGAAAACAACTGAAAATCCCAACAATTCTTCCAAGGCATATTTAGGAATTGTATTGTCTCAGGAAATTGAATTTAATAAAAATATAAGAAATAGTTTTGGCAATAATTTACCGTGGGTAATTATTTACTTTGCACAATTCCTTGGGTGGCTTGCACTTTTGTCATTTGGAATAGGAATTGCAAATTTATTGCCTTTAGGACCAATTGATGGCGGAAGAATGTTGCTTGCTTCACTTTCTTATTATTTGGAAGAAACAAAAGCA